>JAPKGD010000314.1 GCA_026648125.1 Bdellovibrionales bacterium
GTGAATGGCTGCGCGAGAAGGGCTACGACAACCCGGACGAGATTCTTCTCGAAGACCGCAAAGTTGCCATCCGCGACCCGCAACTGGACGATATGGCGATCATAGCCTGCTTGCGGCTCTGGCTTGAAGTAAATGGCATCACACGCCGCGTTGCTGAAGACAAGGTTTACGAAACCGCGCAGGAGTTGGCTAAGGAACGGGGTATTCCGCTTCCGATCCTCGGCAAACAAACATTGCGCGACGGAAAGACAGGCTTGCCTTACGACCAACCCGTGACGGTTGGTGTGATGACGATTCTAAAACTACACCATCTGGTGGAAGACAAAGTCCATGCGCGCTCCACCGGTCCTTACAGTCTGGTGACCCAGCAACCGCTCGGTGGTAAGGCTCAATTCGGCGGGCAAAGATTCGGCGAGATGGAGGTCTGGGCGCTTGAAGCGTATGGGGCTGCTCATACTCTTCAGGAAATGCTTACCGTCAAATCCGACGACGTCCAGGGTCGCGTAAATACCTATGAAGCGATCGTCAAGGGCGAGCCGATCGAAGAGCCGAGCATCCCTGCGTCATTCCGCGTGCTGGTTAAAGAGTTGCAATCCCTCGGCCTTGCTGTTGAAGCCATCAATGAGAACGGCGATGTGGTCAAGTTTGGCAAGGACGAAGAGAAGACCCATCCGCCGAAACACGACACCGGATTGTTGAGCCTGGGCGAGGGGCAATCCAGAAAAAAGTAGTCATTTTCCATTGACGCGGCAAAAATGGCGTGATAAAATGCCATGCCTTTGTCAAGGAAGAGGGTGCGGCAGTCTCTCCCGCCCCAAAAACAAACTGGCAGCTACAAATGAGGCCATCAGGGATCGTGTTGATGGTCTCATTTATTGCGAAAAAATAAAGATAAATCGTCGATTAGAAGAATTGGAAATCGGAGGCTGATCGTGCCGACAGTAAACCAGATGGTCCGCAAGGGCCGCAAAGACAAGAAATCGAAGAGCAAAGCGCCTGCCTTGCAGTTCACCTTGAACAGCTATAAGCAGCGTCGCTTCCGCCAGGGCTCTCGCAGCGCATGCGGGTTGGCGCGGAGTTGAAAATGAGATCCTCGTTCGTTCGTCAGAAATCTGGAACAATATGGATACTTCAAATACCAAAATAATTATCGGTCCGCATATTCGGGCAGAGAGTTTTGAGGTTGGTGAGGACGTGGCTCAGCGGCTATTCAATACTTTTTTGAAAATGAAAACCAATGAGAGCACGCCTCTCAAGGTTCACCCTGACCCGCAAAAGTGTTGGGTTGACCTCGCGCAGATCGCAACAGCTCAAATCAAGGGGACTTTAAAGCAAAGCTCAATGCCCCTCATTTCTGAACAAAACACATTTACGGACGCTAATTTTCACTCCTTTCGTCGTGGCAAGGCGCCCCAAGGACGGCAATTTTCATTCGTAGCCCGACTTTAGTTGCCGATGACTTCCGTTTCGCACAAAACTCCGCCAATATAGGACATGGCTTTGATTCAACTTAAAAAAGGTCTTTGGTACGCGATCTGGTTTCTACTCGGCGTGTGCACGATTATGGTCAGCGGATTAGCTCTTCACTCGGAATCTCGAATTCGCCTCCAGGCCTGGTTGGATTCCGACAAAAAGGAATTGCTAGCAACCTTAAGCGCCGACTTACTTGGCAATGGAAGCCAATTTAAGATCCTCAAATATGGCACCTCAAGAGGAATTATTGTTGAGGTTTTGGCCCCTTCAGAAAATGAAGCCGGCGCATTTCAGTTTATTGATCGCATTTTTATTCCAGACCCACATGATGGATTTTTCTCCATAAATACCCATGCCACCCGCCTCGCAATTGTCGATGTCGACGAGGACGGTCAGCCCGAAATCTTGGCGCCTTCCTTCGATGACAAACTGGTCGCCCACCTCAATACCCTTAGGCTTGATCCGGATACCCGTAGGCTCGAATTGGTTAGGCCTAAGTCATCCTCGGAGTGAAACTTTTTCACCATCTTTGACGTGGCGCACCACGTTATGATAGGGTCTACCCTTTCAAAATGAGGTGGAAATCTATGCGATTAGCATGGGGCTTTGGCGTTATCGTTGTGTGCGGCTTGGTGGGCTTAATGGGATGTGGCGATAGCGGTGGCGGAAGAGCGCCCAGTGGCGAAGTCTGCGATAGCAATTACAATCCTCTCCCTCTCGAACTGAGCAATGGTCCGCAGAAAGTCATTCTTGATCCTGCTGCAGGCGAACTTCAAAAAGTGCCGGGAGTCTACGAATACAACGGAGCTGAGGTTTTTTATAAGGACAACAAGGGCATAAACCTTCACGTTTTGGAGATTAAATCTAACCGAACAGGACAGTGGGTGCCCAAAATTAAATGCGCCTCCGGATTTGAGCTCAGTACTCCTGAAATCAACGTCAACATGACGGGAATCCGTCAAATGGAAGTGGCCGAAGACGGTAGCACCAAGGTTGCTATCAGAAATTTCTCAGTGGTCTATAAAGGTCGAAGAGTAAACCCCAAATTTGAAGACGGAGATGGCTCCAATGTCGATAAACCAAGCAAGGTTTATGAAGGACGTGTAGGCCAATATTACCTTTATAAAATGGGCGAGAAGAACGATACCGATTTTCAGATTCGCACAGAAACCACTGACGGTGAAGGCACTGTTTATTTTGTTGTTAAATACAAAAGAACAGCACCTGCCCCTAAGCCAGCAAACTAAATTTTAAAATCTTCCTATTTTTTATTCTTCGTGGTGGATGGGGCCTTCTTCTTTAGGTCCCGCCATGATTTTCCCTCACGAGCCTTTCGATCCACTTGGAATTTCTGTACCGCCGAATTGTGCTCGCCTAGTGACTCTGAAAAGGTATGCGTTCCATCGTTCTTGCTGACAAAAAAGAAATAGCTCGTCTTTTCTGGGGTAACCACGGCTTGAAGCGCCTCTCGTCCAGGATTGGCGATAGGTCCTTTCGGCAAAGCCTTCACCGTATAGGTGTTATATTCCGTCGGTCCTTGGGGTTCGCCGCCATGGTCGGCACGTCCAGGCCCTCAGCCCAGCTCGCCCGATCGACCCGCGACAGGTTCCACGGGTTGCCGTTGGTCTCCATGCCCTGGAACGGCTTGTTCAGCTCCTGCGGGAAGCTCTCGCCGCGGATCATCACCAGGTTGCGGCGCATCTGCACGATCTTGTCGACGTAGCTGATCATCACCGGGCACTGCTCCTCGCAGGCACGGCAGGTCGTGCAGGCCCAGAGCACGTCCTCGTGGACGACGTTCGGGACCAGATCGATGGGCTTGTACTCCGGCTTCTTCTCGGCCTCCGCCTCGGCGCCCTGGGCCTTCTTCTCCTCACCTTCGGCCTCCGGCTTCGCCTCGGCTTCCGACTTCGCCTCCTCTTCCGGCTTCGCCTCCTCCGGGTTGGGCTCCTCCGCGGGCTTCGTGCTCAGGTCCACCCGCGGGATCTCCCCGACCTCCAGCAGCTCCTCCTGCCGCTCGTAGAGG
>JAPKGD010000315.1 GCA_026648125.1 Bdellovibrionales bacterium
GTCGTTCTCGATCGAACTGCCGCCCTATACGCAGGACCTCTCGGACGCCGGCAAGCTCTTTAATCATCAGTGATCAGCGCATGCCCAAAATGACCGGGGTCCAGTTTTTGTCGAGGTCGATGAAGGTCCAGCCCCAAGCCATCCGTATTCTCCTTACAGGCTATACCGACGTCGAGTCAGTGATTGATGCGATCAATGCGGGCGAGATTTATAAATACATTACTAAACCATGGGACCCCCATGATCTGGCCATAACTGTTGATAAGGCCATTGAAAAATTTGAACTCACTGGAGAACTTGAA
This sequence comes from Bdellovibrionales bacterium, assembly GCA_026648125.1. Classification (GTDB taxonomy): domain Bacteria; phylum Bdellovibrionota; class Bdellovibrionia; order Bdellovibrionales; family UBA1609; genus JAIBAM01. The sequence goes on from JAPKGD010000315.1 coordinate 303, forward strand.
CTCAAAAACAAGCAGCTTGAAGAGGCCTTAAAAGAACTTCGCTCCCTCGACGAAGCTAAAAACCAATTTATGATTCTAATTAATCACGAACTAAAGACTCCTCTCACAGTGATCATGAGTTATTTGCAACTCCTCGAGGATTCAAAACTCAGTGATGAACAAGATAAATTTGTCGCCCGTATCGAGGCCGCAGCCATTCGCCTGCAAACCCTTATTAATGATGCTCTTGAACTTGTCTCTGCCGAAACAAAGCTGGTTAAAATCACGCCCAAAAAGATTTCTCTAAAGGGTTTATTTGACGGCATTGAAGAGCCATTCTCAGAAGCTTTGGCCAACAACAAACAAAAAATTGATGTGAAGGTAAATGTGAACCAAGCCAAGGCCGACGAAAAAATAATTCGCTCCATACTTGGACGTATTTTGGACAATGCCATTAAATTTGGAGAAAAGGGGTCGACGATTACTGTTTCTGCCAATGAGGGAGATGACGAGCAGATTGAAATTTCTGTTCGCAACCAGGGCAAATCTTTATCTAAAGACTCCATTTCCAAAATTTTAAAACCCTTCTCCCTCAATGAAAACGTCATGCACCACACCAAGGGCACGGGACTGGGCTTAAGCATTTGTCGGGCACTTCTCAAAGCCCACGATTCAGAACTTCATATTGAATGCCCTAAGGGTGAGGTCAAAGTTTCGTTTCAGCTTCCGAAAAGTTAGTTCGACTTTCGGACCGACGACTAATCAACTCGAATCCTTTGCTACTAAAGGTGGTTCTCCATTTGCTGCTTCATTTTTAAATGAGTCGCCTATTTCTTTGCCTTCTTCTTTGCCTTCTTCTTTTCCTCCCAGGTCCTCTTGCATCGGCGGAGCAAATCGTCGTGCCAATAGGCCGAAGCGTATACCATCCCCTCGGAGGCTCGGGTGCTTCTGTTCGAGTGAGCTCAGGACGAATTCTCCGTGTGACTCCGAGGGGATCGATGTACTCCCTGTTTGGCAAAAGCAAAGGCCATGCGACGGTCATTCAAGGCAATAGAACTTGGTCTATCGCGGTGACCTCAGGACCCAGTTCAAAGCTTTATCAAGATTTTTCAAACCTTATCAAGAGCATGCGGGGACTTTCTCTGCATTTTGAGGACGATCGCGTGGTGGTTCGAGGAACACTTTTGCGCCTCAAAGACTGGGTGGATTTTGCCAAGGCCCAAGATCAAGTCGGCGGAAATTGGATGATGCGAGCTGAGATCGATAGAAATTTACTTGCTGAAATCCCACAGTTTCTAAATGAACAGAACATTCCTTCGTCGCTTAGATTCATTACATCCCCTATCCCTTACCTTGAGGCCAGTCAGACCACCCATCAGCTCCTAAAAGACGATTCACACTTTCAAAGATTGGGATTAGAAGTAAAGTCTTTGCCCAATGATCTCGGCGATCAACCTCTTTTAAAAATTCAGCTCGACCTCACAGAATTGCAGAATACGGCGGGGGCCAGACTTGGACTCGAATATGAAGACGGCCAAGCCCTCCAACTTCTGCCAAAATTGGATCCACCGACCACATTCTCGGCCACCCTTCGCCACCTCGCCAATCAAGGTGAAGCGCGAATTCTCGCTTCCCCGACACTGACGGTAAAATCAGGCTCACAAGCCGAATATCTTGCCGGAGGAGAAATTGCCCTGAGGGGGCGAAAGGGCTCTCACTCTGAAATTCAATGGAAAAGATATGGGCTCATTCTAAATTTTCTTCCTCAAATTCGCGTCGACGGAGATGTGGATTTGAAAATTGAAAGTGAATTTTCTAACCCTGATTTTAGCCAAGTCATTGATGGAATTCCGAGCCTGCGTTCAACTCACACTAAAACGTCCATTCGCCTGCCCTTAGATCGAACACTCCTAGTTTCTGGTCTACTTCGAGACCAATCCGGAAGTTCGCAAGAGGGACTTCAAGCCCTCAAAGACATTCCCATCCTCGGTCATCTTTTTAGGAGCGATAATTACTTCAAGCAAAAATCTGATCTTCGGCTCTTTATACGGGTTACCAAGATCAATCTCCAAGAGGCCGATTGAGTACCTAGGACTAAATTATGAACGTGGATTTATTGAGAGAACAATGTCAGAAAATTTTAGATCTTGCGCAAAGCGATGAGAATCACGCTCTGGAGCCGATAATCGCCAGTTGTGCAAATGAGACCCAGCAAAGACTAAAGGCTGAATTCTTTGGCTACGGCCCCCTCGAAACCCTTATCGACGACTCTGACTGGAATGAAATCATTGTCGATGGTTCAAAGGCTATATGGATTGAGAGAAACGGTCGTCTGGAGTTGTTTCACGACAGCTTTCTTAGTGAAGTGACCCTCAATAATTTTCTTCACCGCCTTGAACATGAAGCAAAAATATTTGCCGACCTCAACGAACCTGCCACAGACGGAACCTGGAAGCACCTAAGGGTCCACTTAGTTCGCCCACCATTGAGCGAAAGAGTTCAGTTATGTCTTCGCGCGACTAGAAATCGAATTTTGACACTGGATCATTTGGCCCAGGTGGGGTGGGGAACTCATGAAAGCGTTCGTATTCTGCGACAGTGGGTATCGGACAGGAGGAATCTGCTCATCGTGGGCCCTACGAGCAGCGGAAAGACCACTCTCCTTAACGCCATTTTGCAAGAGCTTGATCCCACAGAACGGGTGGTCTGCCTGGAGGATGTGAATGAGCTCATGCCAAAGGAAGGGGCGAGCATTAAGCTTTTTACTCGATTCGATTTGAAGGGGTGTCTACGTGAGTTTGCCCTTTCCGACCTGATTCGGCACGCCTTAAGAATGCGACCCTCACGCCTTGTGTTAGGTGAAGTCCGAGGCGGCGAAGCGAAAGATCTTCTCTTGGCTCTCGCCACGGGCCACCAGGGAAGTTTATGTACACTTCATGCCGTCGATCCTCAACAAGCTCTGCTGCGATTAGAAATGCTCATTCAGTTGGGTGCAAAATGGGATCGCGATGCGATCAGAAAACTAATTCAACTGAGTATTGATGGCATCGTAGTTACAAATTACAAAAGCGGAAAACGGCAACTCGAGGGACTCTACCGAATTGGCTCCCTCGAGAGTTTTGGATTTCTCATTGAGCGCTTGGGCTAAAGCCTAAACGCTCACATTGAGGTAAGTGCCGGGTGGCACGTATTCTTGGGGA
>JAPKGD010000316.1 GCA_026648125.1 Bdellovibrionales bacterium
AGGCCCTGACCCAGTCACCGGTGCGATCATGACGCCAATATATATGACCTCTACCTATGTACAGAGTTCGCCAGGTGTCCATAAGGGCTGGGAGTACTCCCGAACACATAATCCGACTCGATCTGCATATGAAAAGTGCTTGGCCTCTCTCGAGGGTGGTTATGCGGGATTTGCATTCGCTTCGGGTTGCGCCGCCACAACTGTCGTTATGAATCTTTTGGAGTCTGGTGATGAGGTAATCGCTGGCGACGATATGTACGGTGGCACCTTTCGACTTTTCGACAAGGTGTTAAAGCGCCACGGATTGGATTTTAAGTATTTGGATTTGACCGATCTGAATCGATTGGAGTCAGCCATCACAAAGAAAACAAAGCTCATATGGCTTGAAACACCAACTAATCCGACCCTAAAGATTTTTGATATTCAGTCCATAGCAAAGCTCGCACATGATCGGGGCGTTTTGTTGGCGGTGGACAATACTTTTATGAGTCCGTATTTTCAGACCCCGCTGGCACTTGGGGCTGATCTTGTGGTGCATTCGACCACCAAATATATTAATGGGCACAGCGATCTTGTCGGTGGTGCAATTGTTGTTAAGACTCCTGAATTGGCAGAAAAAATTGCTTTTTTGAGTAATTCGATGGGCCCGGTGGCGTCACCGATGGACTCATTCTTGTGCCTCAGAAGTCTCAAGACGCTTTCTATTCGCATGAAGGCCCATGAGGAGAATGCACTCGCTATGGCCAAGTTTCTTCAGGATCACAAGAAAGTTGAGCGTGTGGTCTATCCCGGACTTGAAAGCCATCCGCAGCATTCGCTCGCCAAAAAACAAATGAAGGGCTTTGGCGGAATGGTCACTTTTTACATGAAAGGTGGTCTTGAACCAGCAAGGTCGGTCTTAGAAAGGGTGAAAATTTTCTGCCTGGCAGAGAGTCTTGGGGGAGTGGAGTCCCTCATCGAGCACCCAGCGATTATGACGCACGCAAGTGTTCCCCCAGAACAGAGGAAGCTTTTGGGAATAGACGATGGCCTCGTTCGGCTAAGCGTAGGCATTGAGACCCAAAAGGATCTTCTGGAGGACCTAGATCAGGCTTTAGCCTAGGGCGCGCCGCGGCAATTGTTTGACAGCATGTGGGGGCGAAGGTACGTACTGTCGTTCCTGATTTTGGGTAAGGCTCGGTAGCTCAGTCGGTAGAGCAGCGGACTGAAAATCCGTGTGTCGGCGGTTCAATTCCGTCCCGAGCCACCACTTAGACCCAGGCGGTCAATGAACCAAACAGAACTCATCAATTATCTACGTGAACATCCATTGGTTCTTGCCCCTATGGCAGGAATCACGGACAGAGCATTTCGTTCTTTCATGCGAGAAATGGGCTGCGGAATCGTTGTCACTGAACTTGTCTCAGCGACGGGTCTAAAATACTCGAGCGAGAAGACCAAAAAGCTTATGGAGTTTGGGGCTGACCAACATCCTGTGGGGATTCAACTTTTTGGAGAGGAACTCGAGCACCTGAAATATGCCACACAAGTGGTGGAAGATATGGGTGCGGATTTTGTTGATCTCAACTTTGGGTGCCCAGTTCCGAAAGTCGTCAAAAAGGGCGCAGGTTCCGCAATTCTTAGAGACTTAAATCAGGTGGCCAAAGTGTTTCAGGCCGTAAAATCAGCAACGACCCTTCCGGTCACTGTGAAAGTACGTACGGGCTGGGATGAATTGTCAAAAAACTCCAGTGAAGTGGCACACATTGCGTATGAAGAGGGACTCACATGGATGGCCATCCACGGTCGCACCAGGGCCGCTGGGTATTCAGGGCGCGCGGACTGGGATTATATTGCCCAAGTAAAGAAACATAGTCCTCTACCGATCATTGGCAATGGGGATATCGCAACGGCAGCTCAAGCGGTGTCGCGCCTCGAGACCAGCGGTTGTGATGCCGTAATGATCGGTCGCGGTTGTCTGAAGAATCCATGGATATTTCTTCAGGCGAAAAACCTAATTCGAGGGCAGACCAGCGAAATTGAGCGCGACTTTCTCGACGTTTTCAATCGTCTCGAAGCGCATGTTTCCGCACACAATCCTGAAAGACTTGTGCTGTTGCAACTTAAAAAATTTGCGGCATGGTATTCAGCCGGCTATCCCAATGCGAGTCATCTTCGAAAAACTCTCTTCACCACCCAGACTTTGCCGGAACTTAAACAACGCATTTTGGACTTTTTTGGGCCCTTGGGGGCGCTGACTCCCCAAGATACCTCTAATGAGCCTTTTTTAATGGGTGGACACGGTTGACCTGGCCTTGCCTCTCGAAGGCCTTCTTTTCATACTTATTAAATGGAAGCAATTATTGAGGCTCGTGGGGTTGGACATCGGTTTAAGAACCTAAAGGTGCTCGATTCGATTCAATTTGAAATTCCTCAAGGTCAAACTGTCGGGATAACTGGAGCGGCCGGATCAGGAAAAACCACGCTCATGCGAATTCTAGCTGGGATGATCGTGCCCTCAGAAGGCGAGCTGTTTATCCTCGATCTAAGTACCCGAATGAATTCTGCCCTTGTGCGAGGTCGTGTGGGGATGATGCCGGAGAGAGAGGGATTTGATCTTCAACTCACTGTTTTGGATTCGCTACTTATACATGGAGCACTATATGGTATTAGCCGTCGCCAACTTCTATCGAGGGGGCGCGAACTCCTGCGCATCGTCCAACTTGATGAAGCAGAGGAATGGCCCGTATTTGAGCTAAAGCGAGTACAGATGAGACGTCTTGCGCTTGCCCGAGCTCTCATAACCAGCCCTGAGATTTTACTGATCGATGGGCCAGGGAGAGACTTGAGCCCCACTGATAAAAAATCAATATGGCAACTTATCCAGGCTCAAAGGGAAAAGGGTCTTACAATCATCGTCGCAAGCAGGGAGTTAGACGATATTGAGAATTTTTGTGATCGAGTCATGATTTTAGAGCGAGGCCGCATGATATGTCAGGGAGAGCCAAAATCTTTGGTTCAATTTCATGTTGGAAAAGACGTGGTTGAATATGAAATCGAGGCCCATGATTTGGATTATTATCTTCAATCCATAGGACAAAACCTTCAGTTTCAGGTGGTAGGAAGTCGCCTCAAGGTTTTTGTTCCAGAGACAGTAGACACTTGGAGTGCACTGAGATGGGTTCCCAGTGAAAGGGTTCTGGTACGCAGAGCGAGGCTTCGTGATGTTTACGCAAAAATTGTAGGACATGAGTCAACAGGTGCAGCGCTATGAGACACGGCATAAAGAACATCTTGGCGGTGCTCGCAATTCCAGATCTTTCTCTTCAAGTTTGGCGGGGCACGGTGCGACCTCTTACGCTCGCACGCTACCGAATATGGGGAGAGCTTTCTTCCATGGTCTTTGAGCCGATTATCACACTATTTGCACTTGCCTACGGAATTGGACACTTTCTCCCGGAGCTCAACGGTCGACCTTATCCCACATTTGTTACACCATC
>JAPKGD010000317.1 GCA_026648125.1 Bdellovibrionales bacterium
GCTTGGGTTCGAGACATCGAGCCACCAAAAACGGTGAAGTCTTGGCTGTAAACATAGATCAACTTTCCGTTAACTCGTCCGTAGCCAGTAATGACGCCGTCACCAGGAATGCGACTTTCGCTCATGCCAAAATTGGAACATCGATGAGTCACAAAGCGGTCGACTTCAACAAAACTTCCTGGATCGAGAAGGACATCGAGCCGCTCTCTTGCCGTGAGTCGGGTTCCCGTTTTGTGCTTTTTCACGCGTTCGGACCCGCCCCCATGAAAGGCGGATTCATTTCTCTTCTCTAGATCTTGCAGCTTGCTTGACGTTGTTTGAGGTGCATTCTTCTCTAGCATCTTTGTGTCCTTGAGTTTTTTAAAATCATCACGGGTAGCTTCGGCCATAAAGTCTCGGAAAGGGTATAGTTTCTCTGACGTGGGGAAGGCCGCAAATCCACGCAACGGTGCGCTCTACGCCCAAGCCAAATCCAGAATGTGGGAATGTTCCATATCGACGCAAATCAAGAAACCAATCAAAGTCGGCTTCTTTGAGTCCGTGTTCTTTGATCTTTTTGAGCAAGATGTCCAAATTGTCTTCGCGCTGGCCGCCGCCAATAATTTCGCCGTACCCTTCTGTGGCGAGCAAGTCGCAACTCATGCTTGCGCCTTCTTCATTGGGGTCTTCTTTCATATAGAAAGCTTTAACTGCAGCGGGATAGTGGTGAACAAATAAGGGGCGATCAAACTTTGAACTGACAATCGTTTCGTCTGTGCCGCCAAAATCATCTCCCACCTTAAATTGGGGATTTTCTTTAAGAATCATCTGCGCGGCCTCTTGATAATGAATCCGCGGAAAGGGCGCCTTTACGTTTTTAAGTGCATCGATGTTTCTCTCAAGAGATTTGAGTTCGTCAGCCCGATTGGTGAGAGTTCGCTGAACAACGTATTCAACGAATTGTTCAGCAAGTTCCATGTTGTCATAGAGGTCGTTAAACGCCACTTCGGGCTCGACCATCCAAAACTCAATTAAATGTCGACGAGTCTTGGACTTCTCCGCGCGAAAGGTTGGGCCAAAACAGTAAACCTTGCCCAGGGCCGCGGCAGCGGCCTCCATGTAGAGCTGCCCGCTTTGCGACAAATAGGCTTTGGTGTCAAAGTACTGAGTTTCAAAAAGGGTCGACGTGCCCTCGCAGGCACTAGGTGTGAAAATTGGGGCATCGATGAGGGTGAAGCCACGCCCGTCGAAGAAATCGCGAATCGCATTTATGATTTCGTGGCGAATGTGCAAAATGGCGACTTGGCGCTTCGATCGCAACCACAGATGGCGGTTGTTCATCAAAAAGTCAGTCCCGTGCTCTTTCGGTGAAATCGGATAATCCTTGGCCGAATGAACCACTTCGAGTGCACGGGCACTAATTTCAAATCCGCCGGGACTTCGCGGCTCGGCCCGGACCACGCCGGTCACTTTAACCAAGCTTTCTTGAGTGGCCTGCTCAAACACTTCAAAGGCTTTTTCTTCGCATTCACCTTTGAAATAAACGCACTGACACATGCCTGTGCCATCGCGGACGAGAAGGAATTTAACTTTGCCAGAAGAGCGGGAATTGTAGACCCAACCCTCTAGCTCGACGGTTTGCCCCACGCGGTCTTTAAGATCGCTAATCCATACTTTTTTCATGACCAAAAAGGTCTAGCACGCCAGTCAGCGAAAATGGAGAGTCTTTGGGGGGGCAATTTTGCGCCGCGCTATTTGATCAGCTCACGTACGGCCGAACCGAGATCAAGCCTTCCCCGTGAAGCATTACGATATGTGGAGTCGTAATGGACGCTGGCGTAAAGGCTTTGACGGATCTGGTCGATGGAGGCGTTGGGCCGAGCGGAAAGCAGAACAGCGACAGCGCCACTGACAAGTGGAGTCGCCATACTTGTCCCGCTCATGAGCCCGTAGCGGCCTCCCGGCACGGTACTTAGTATTTCCACACCTGGAGCAAACAAATGCACCGCCCGATCGCCGTAGTTGGAAAATTGGGCTCTCGAATTAAAGGTTCCAGTTGCACCAATTGTGATTTGGGATCGCAAATTGAACGAGGCGGGATATTCGGCAAAGGAGTCCACATCAAGGCCACTATTTCCAGCAGCAGCGACAAAGATAACGTCCGACTGAAAAAGGCCACCAATTTGGTCGCGGAGAACCGTTGAGCAGCCGGCACCTCCCCAGCTTGCATTGATAACTCGGGCGCCTCTTTTTACAGCGTAATCAATGGCGCGCATGGCATCGTAAAGAGAGCCGCCGCCGCTGGCATCAATAAAGGCCAACGGTAATAGCTTTGCTTCAGGGGCAACCCCTTGAACATGGTCGGAGGGACCGGCCACATCGTCTTGATGTTCAGCCGCGATGATTCCGCTCACGTGAGTGCCGTGAGCGTCGTAATCAAACACCCGAGGCTGATTTCCCGCAAAATCATATCCCGCGTAATCGTCGACAAAACCGTTGCCGTCGTCGTCAATTCCATTCGTTGATTTGTCGCGGCCCAAGGCATCGCTCCCTGATTCTCCCTTGTTATAGGCAATTTGATTTCTAAGCTGATAATGTTCCACATCCATGCCCGTATCTACCACCGCTACGGTGATCCCGCCCCCACGGTAGCCAAGGGTCCAAGCCTCATCGGCGGACGATCTGGCAACACCCCAATTGTCCACCAAAGTTGTGGATGGTAGCGCGCCGCTGGATTGCGGTTTGATGGTAACGCGGTAATCCGGCTCAACTCTTTCGAGCTGATCGAGATTGGGCTCAACAAATTCCTTGATAACAGATTCTCTGCTACTCCCGTGAATGAGCGAAACGTGACCGTCACTCCAGCGAGCAATGTGCCGACCAGAAATTGCCTGTCCTTCGCATTCAGAAATGACCTTTGGATATGTGGTCTCAGCAGTTTTTATCTTTGAGCAACCGGTGGTGACAACCAAACAGCAGCTTAAGGTTAAAATGCTTCGAACTTCCATGTCCCCATCCCCAGTGGGCGTCTCATCATGAGACCCCCATTAGGAATGTCGGTTTGGGAGCAAAAAAGGTTAACTCGACCTGAGTCGAGGAGCGAAACTCTAGACCATTAGCTGGTGAAGAGAGCTGTAAATTTAACTAAAGCTTCGGCAAATTGGCTCTCCACTCGTTTTGCAATTTCCTTCACTTCATCATGAGTGACTTGGCTGGACGAAAGTCCCGTGGCCAAATTTGTGATGCAGCTTAATCCCGCCACCTTCATTCCAGCGTGCCGGGCGGCGATGGTTTCGGCCACGGTACTCATTCCCACAGCGTGGCCGCCAATCTGTTGTAAAAAGCGAACTTCTGCGGCCGTTTCATAGCAAGGTCCCGCAACCCCACAGTAGACACCTTCCGTGGATCGTGCCCCGGCCAGCTCTAAAGCCTTTGCGAGTGCTGTCCTCATTTTTGGGTCATAGGGCTCTGACATATCGGGAAAACGGGGCCCCAGAAAA
>JAPKGD010000318.1 GCA_026648125.1 Bdellovibrionales bacterium
GACTCATTAGCTGGACGCATGAACGACGGTGAAAGCGGAGTTCTCATCACCTCCGACGAAGGTGTTCGTGGCGGCAAAACCATCGCCCTTAAACAAAACGCTGACGACGCAGCGATAAAGGTTCCTTCATTAAAAAACATCATCGTGGTGAAACGAACCGGAAACCCAGTAAAATGGATGGAGGGTCGCGATCTTTGGTGGCATGAGCTCGAGGATGCGAGCAGCGACGATTGCCCCCCCGAGGTGATGGATGCTGAAGACCCCTTGTTTTTGCTTTACACCTCTGGCTCAACAAATAAGCCCAAAGGAGTTCTCCATACAACGGGCGGATATTTAGTTTACGCATCCCTCACTCATGAAGTGGTCTTTGATTATCGGCCCGGGGAAGTTTATTGGTGCGCAGCCGACGTGGGATGGATCACAGGCCACACCTACATGGTTTACGGACCGCTCGCCAATGGAGCGACCACCGTTCTCTACGAAGGATTGCCCACCTACCCCAATGCCTCTCGAATGTGGCAAATCGTCGACAAACTCAAGGTCAGCACGCTTTACACCGCCCCAACTCTCATACGCTCCCTCATTCAAGCTGGAGAAAGATTTGTCCAATCGACTTCGCGAGCGAGTCTGCGTCTCCTTGGCAGCGTCGGCGAGCCCATCAATCCAGAAGCATGGCTTTGGTATCATCGAGTGATTGGCGAGAGCCGCTGCCCTATTGTCGACACCTACTGGCAAACGGAAACCGGGGGTATTATTATTACGCCACTGCCGGGAGCTACAACACTTAAACCAGGTTCAGCGACTCGGCCCTTTTTTGGGATTAAACCGGTCCTGCTCACCGAAAAAGGGGCGGAGATTGACGGTCCCGGACAGGGCGTTTTGTGCATTGAAGACTCTTGGCCGGGACAGATGCGCACGGTCTATCGAGATCACGAACGGTTTTTTCAAACTTATTTTTCACAGTATCCGGGGCGCTATTTTACCGGAGACGGAGCTCGCCGAGATGACGATGGCTATTATTGGATCTCGGGCCGAGTGGACGATGTGATCAATATTTCTGGTCACCGTCTAGGGACTGCAGAGGTGGAAAGCGCTCTTGTTCTCCACCCCAAGGTCGCTGAGGCCGCTGCTGTGGGCTACCCGCATGACATAAAGGGCCAAGGACTTTACTGCTTCGTGACTCTCAAAGCCGACACAGAACCCAGCGAAGAGCTGCGCGAAGAACTCATTCAACACGTGCGCCGGGAGATTGGGCCCTTTGCGAAGCCGGATCTGCTTCAGTTCTCACCCGGTTTACCAAAAACACGAAGCGGTAAGATCATGCGTCGAATATTGCGAAAAATCGCAGAAAACACACATCATGACCTTGGAGATATATCGACTCTTGCCGATCCGGGAGTCGTCAAAGATCTTATTGAGCAGCGTTTAAATCGATGATGTTTACTTTGAGAGAAGCCAAGTTTTTGACGACGGAGTTTTCGTCGTCATGTTTCTGGCGCAGTCTATGACAAATCTTTGATATTGCGATTCAATCACCGCCATGCTCAAATTTTCAGCATGTGCTCGCAGTCAAGAGTTGTGCATGATTACCATAGGCGTATGGCGAACTTCAGCGGCCCGGGTCATAAGCTTAAGTCATTGAATTCATCTAAATTTCTTTTGCTAGCAAAAAATCGCACGGAGCATTTTGTAAACTATGACCTTCACTCTTGACGGAGGAAATTTGAGCGCGATAGCGTCGATCATAGTCAGATTCTGTCGGCGGCGAAAGTCACTGGTAGAACTGTCGGCAATAACGGTTAAGGACGGCCGTGAGGGTGTACAGGGATGAGGTACAAGACTTTCCCGCAAAGCCCGCTAACATTAAAACGAAAGGTCATCCCGAAAACGGAGGGGGATTTGGCATGACCGTACAAAAAGACAGACCCTGTCTAACGGCACCTTTTTCGCTTTTGCGACACGAGGTTTGTTCGCAGGTACAGCATTTCTTAATTCCCCACAACGAGGAGGCAGCGTGAATTTGCATAATGAACCTACTACAGAGATTGGCTCCAATAGCTTGAACCCCAATCCCACGGAGACAACACCGGAGATTCGTTCGGGAGCTGATTCAGAAGGACCTATCGTCATGCGCGTGAAAAAGCGCGATGGGTCTTTTGAGGCCGTGAACGTCAATAAAATCGTGAACGTGGCGCTCGCCTGCTCAAGTGGCCTTAAAGGCGTTGATCCGATGCGTGTTGCAACTAAGGTGATTAGCGGCCTTTATGATGGCGCCAGCACCAAGGAGCTGGATCAACTTTGCATTCAGACGGCAGCTCTTCTGATTGGTGAAGAACCAGAATATTCAAAACTGGCCTCCCGCTTGCTCGCCCGTTACATCGATGAAGAGGTTCATCAGCAAAACATTCGAAATTTTTACGAGTCAGTGACCCGTGGCCACCAGGCCGGACTCATTTCCAAAGAGAAATTTGAATTTGTAAAAGAACATAAGGAAGCACTGAACATCATCATTGAAAGCACTCGCACCCAAAAATTTGAATATTTTGGTCTGCGCACTGTTTACGACCGCTATCTCCTTAAAGATCCCGAGTCCCGGCTGGTCATTGAAACACCTCAATACTTTTTCCTGCGCGTCGCTTGCGGACTCGCCAAGACCTTTCAAGAGGCGAAGGAGTTCTATGAACTCATCAGCTCCCTCGACTACATGCCGAGCTCTCCAACGCTCTTTAATTCGGCGACTGAACGAAGCCAACTTTCATCATGCTATCTTTTAGACTCTCCACTCGATGACCTTTCGTCCATCTATGACAAGTACAAGGACATCGCCTTACTCTCCAAGTTTGCGGGAGGCATCGGGGTTTCATTTAGCCGAGTGCGAAGTCGCGGATCCCTCATTAAGGGCACAAACGGCCACTCCAATGGCCTTGTGCCCTGGTTGAAGACTCTCGATTCGTCTGTCGCCGCCGTAAATCAGGGTGGCCGCCGAAAAGGCGCGGCTTGCGTTTACCTTGAGACTTGGCATGCGGACATCGAGGAATTCTTGCAGCTTCGCGACAACACCGGAGACGAAGCTCAGCGCGCCTTTAATCTCAATCTCGCCAACTGGGTTCCTGATCTTTTCATGAAGCGTGTTGAGAAAGATGAAATGTGGTCTCTATTTGATCCCAAGACGACGCCTCAACTCATTGACCTTTTTGGACCTGAATTCGAGAAAGCCTACGTCGAAGCAGAAGAAAAAAAGCTCTACTCTCGCCAAGTTAAGGCTCGAGATCTCTATTCCCGCATGATGAAGACATTGGCGGAAACAGGGAACGGCTGGATGACCTTTAAGGACGCCAGCAACATGAAGAGCAATCAAACCGGAAAACCCGGTAACGTGATTCATCTTTCCAATCTCTGCACGGAGATTTTAGAGGTCACCTCAGACGGGGAAACCGCGGTCTGCAATCTCGGCTCAGTCAATTTGGGCAATCACATT
>JAPKGD010000319.1 GCA_026648125.1 Bdellovibrionales bacterium
CGCATAGGCATCACGACGCAGGTGTATGACTTATCGTTTTGTGGCCGTACCAGTCCCGGGGACAATTGGTCATTGAGTTCAATTTGAACCATGTCGTCGTTCATGCTTGTTAAAACTTCTAGTATGTAGCGAGCATTAAAACCAATTTTCAAATCTTTACCAACATAATCCACTTCGATCTCTTCCTTTGCATCGCCGAGTTCAGGATTATTCGAGGTAATTTCTATCTTTCCCTTACCGAGATTCAAAGTAACTCCGCGAGACTTTGCATTGGCCAAAAGAGAAACTCGCTTTAATGAACTCAACAGTTGTTCGCGATTGACCAAGAGCTTTTCCCGGAGATTTTGTGGAATAAGCTGTTGATAGTTAGGATATTTTCCTTCGATCAAACGAATCATAAGAACTGCGGATCCTGCTCGAAGAATAAGTTGCGATCCTTCAATAGCCATTTCCACATTTTCCCCAGCATTATCCAGAAGTTTTCTGAGTTCATGGAGGCCTTTTCGTGGAACGATCACACCTTGGCTCGGTCCCTTTGGGGATATTCCTGTGGATGTTGATTTTCTATCGATAAGACTCAAACGGTGACCGTCGGTTGCAACCATTCGATAGACAACGCCATCCTTTTCAACCTGCTTTTCAAAAAATACTCCGTTGAGATGGTAGCGGGTTTCGTCTGTTGAGACGCTATAAATGGTTTTTTCAATCATCTCGCGAAGAATATTTGTTTCAATCGTTACAAAATCTTTCGTCGCAAAGGTGGGAAACACGGGGTATTCGTCCGGGCTAATTCCGACGATATTGAATACAGCTCTCTTCTGAGAAATTTTGAGCCAGTTGTTTTCTTTCTTTTCAAGGAGGATCTGTCCTTCTGGAAGTTCCTTGATGATATCAAAAAGGCTTCGTGCATTGACGGCCACTTTACCTGGTTGAAGAACTTCCGAACTGACTTGATCAGTGAGACTGACTTCAAGATCAGTTGCAAAAACACGAAGGTGGTTTCCGCTGGCTTCCAACAAAACGTTGACCAAGACCGGCATGGTGTTGCGCTTTTCAACAATGTTTTGGGCTCGCCCAATGAGGTTCACAAAATCCTGTTTATCAATTTTGATTTTCATATGGGGCCCCCTCGTTCAAGTTATCTAAATCTTTAGATATATATAAAACAGTAGTCGTAGTAGGTCCGGTGATATCGCAAGTTTCCACTTAAACGTTCGTTTTAACTTAGATTTCTCAGTGGATAAGTAGCGGAGTTTCACGCCGATTCCTAGCTAAATTTATGGGTATAACTAAATACACAATCTTTTCCTCAGACTTATCCACTGGTCTATCCACAAGCTCAATTCACACCCCTGTGATATTGTGGATTCTAGTCTCTAACTCATCGATATCTTTTTTGATTTCCGAATCCTTATGAAGTTGATCTTCGATCCGACGCAGAGCATTTATCACGGTTGTGTGATCCTTCCCTCCAAAGGCGCGGCCGATGTCTACGAGGGGTTTATCGAGGTGTTTTTTAACCAAATACATGGCCACCTGACGTGCTGTGACAAGAGGTTTGGTTCGGGTCTTCGATTTCAAATCCGGTAAACGCACACGGTAATGCTCAGATGCTAAACGCTGAATTTCTTCGATCGTTATGGTGGCGACGTCATCGTGGTGGGCTAAAACTTTTTTCGCAAGATCGAGAGAAATCGGAACGCCCTGAAGTTCAGAATACATCTTTAACTTATTAAGATTGCCTTCAAGTTCTCGAATTGATCGCTTTGATATGCGTCCAATGTAGCTAACAACTTCATTAGCCAAATCGATTCGTCGCCGCTCAGCTTTGTACTTGAGAATGGCCACTCGAGTCTC
Source organism: Bdellovibrionales bacterium (assembly GCA_026648125.1). Taxonomy (GTDB): domain Bacteria; phylum Bdellovibrionota; class Bdellovibrionia; order Bdellovibrionales; family UBA1609; genus JAIBAM01. The sequence continues at coordinate 1,858 of JAPKGD010000319.1, forward strand.
AATATCTGGCATTTGAATGTCTGCAATCAAACCCCACTCAAGACGTGTTCGGATTCGATCTTCGAGACCCTTTATATCCTTGGGCATTCGGTCTGAGGCGACGACCACTTGCTTACTTTTGTCGAAAAAGTTGTTGAGAGTGTGAAAAAACTCCTCCTGCACGGCCTCACCACGGCCTAAGATCTGAATGTCATCCATAAGAAGAACATCGCAGTTGTCCCTAAAGCGTGAACGAAACTTATCCATTTCGTTGCGGCGAATGCTTGAAATGCATTGATTGAGAAACGTTTCAGCACTGACGTAGTTGATTTTAGTTTCTGGATATATGTTGCGAATATGGTTGCCCACAGCATTAAGAAGATGCGTTTTTCCCATACCGGTTGGTCCACAGATGAAGAGGGGGTTATTCACCTTTCCGCCTGGGTTTTCAGCCACATTAAAGCAGGCCGCATGGGCAAATTCGTTGTTTCGACCCACCACAAACGTGGAAAATGTATAGTCCGAGTTAAGGCCATCCCTCTGATAACCAGAGGGGGCTGGCGTCTGCACCTGATAGGTCGGTGCCGGCTCTTGAACTAAACCCTCATCAAATTCAAGCTGGGAGGGCTTTTCAGCCTCCGCCGAGATGCCAGAGCCTGGACCCGTGACCACCACTTCAACCTGAAAAGCTTGATTATAAAGGGCCGATATTTCAGAGCAGATTCGATCGAGAATATTCTGGGATATCCAATATTTATGAAGTTCTGTAGGGACTCCTAAGCGAAAGCAAGATCCCGATGGACGATCCTCAACGGCGACAAGAGAGGTGGGTTCAAACCACATTTGAAGGGGCTTATTATTGAGATTTTTTGCCTTCAAATTGTTCTTAACTTGGGACCAGAAATCTTGGTTATTCAAAGTGGAGCCCCTCCCCTGACGAATTTCTAAGCAATTCTCTCTACCCGAATGTGGATAAGTGGGCTCTGAGTTATCATGAGGCTAAAAAACTTTCAATTGGCGGACGACACGCCGCCTTGACCCCTGCCTCAATTTTATGCTTTATTGCGCCCACATGGAAATTTCCATTTAGACGTAGATTTCTACAGTCGTACTAGGGAGTTATAGATATGAAACGCACATTACAAGTCAGCAGAAAGCGCCGCTTAACTAAGCAGGGATTTCGAGCAAGAATGGCCACTAAAGACGGTCAGGAAGTGCTATCGCGCCGCCGCCAAAAAGGACGAAAGCGTCTTACAGTTTCTGTCAGCGGCAAGTAATCGGCGAACTCAAGTGGCGGACGTGACCTCTCTTAGGTCCCCAACCGAATTCAAAGCATTGCGCGATCGAGGACAAAGGCGAATGCCGTCCTCATGGCTCGTGATTTATCGTCGTCGAAATGCAGGTGGCGAGGTTCGCTTAGGATGTACTCTTCCGAAATATGTGGGAAATGCGGTAGTAAGAAACCGCTTAAGACGTTGGTGTCGGGAGTATGTTCGCAATTGGGTCCGAGAATTGAAGGACGATCAAACGATGGATATAAGTATCGTATTTAGGAAAGTTAATGCTGAGTTTTTTAAGAAACTTCAGCACGAGGAGTTAGATGAAGTTTTGCAAAAAGGCCTGGGTCGGACTGCGT
>JAPKGD010000032.1 GCA_026648125.1 Bdellovibrionales bacterium
TTAGCATCTGGGCACCGGGTCTTGTAGAGTGTAGAAACGGAGGGCCCCTCATCACCGCCAATTCGAGTGGTTTTTGTCCGGACCGTATCGTCGGCGGGAAATTCCTGACCTTTCACATTATAAGTGGTTCCCTCCGGACGGGTCTGAGAAGTCACGCTGATAGAAACCGTGTCTTTACCGGAGGTACAAGTAAAGGCGCCTTCGATGTAAGGACATTGGGCCGCGGCCTGAAACGGAATTAGGGACAGGATCCCAGTTAGTGTGATGTCCGCAAACCTTTGAAAAGTATGGTTTAAATTCATTCGACCGACTCCCTAGAGATGCGCCGCATTAAATGGTTGCGAGCCGTATAAGTCAAATAAAAAGCCCGTGAAATAAGTGAATGAGAAATGTCAGGTCTCTCAACAAGCGTAGAGGGCATAGACATGGCCGTCTCATCTTGAGTCAATTTAAGCTCCAGATTTCAGGTAGTTACACCGTTTGTCCTGGCCGGGGCCTTGCAGTTTCGGTGGAGTGGAGGGGTAGGTTTGTGAAATCCATGCCAAATCAAAATCGAACCAATGGAGCTAAGGCCCGTTCAGCTCGTCAGAGCAAGAGTGAGTCAAGTCTCAAGCAGGCCGCTCAGGCTGCCCTCGCGCTCTTTTTGATTGGACTGGGTTGGACAGTTTGGGACAGCGACGAAAGTGGGCGGACCGAGCTTGCCTCGGTGTCACGAGCCATCTCTGAGCAAGAAGTCTATTCCCCTGAGACTCTCGAGAGAATCAATCGGCACATGCAATTTACCGAGGCCAAGACACAGCTGCGGTCCTGGGCCGTAGAAATTGAAAACTTCGAATTGGGAACAAGTCTCAAGCCTGGTGATTTGGGCACCTCGACGTCGCCGTACACTTACTCACCCACCCACGACTTTGACAGCGAGAATTTTCCAGAGAGGGTTTATCGAGATGCAAACCCAGGGGCTGGGCGCTACGACGACCCTGTATTGCCAACTGATCGAATCACTTCAATGGTGGAGCAAGATCAATGGCTCAACAAGTATCAGGGCGAACAACGTAAAGCTTTTGTAGAAGCAGTAAAAGAAAACGCCCGTGCCGCTGGCTTCGAACTTGAAATTAACGACCAGCTTCAGGTGGTAAAAATCATAGATCGCCGTCCTAACTCGGCGGGTGCTCGGTCGCCCAATACGAATGTGATTCTCAGCGATGCTCAGCCAAGTTCTGCTCGCTAATCTTTATTAAACCTCTGTCTGCAAAACTCCAATAGCGCTTTTTGGTTATGATAAGGTGATCAACAAGCGCTATCCCTAAAATATTTCCGACTTTAATAAGTCGCAGAGTGAGGTCTATATCGTCATTTGATGGCTGGTGGTCGCCGCTTGGGTGATTGTGAGCGATAATGATCGAAGAAGCATTCCAGCGACAGGCAGAACGAAAGACATCCCTTGGAAAAACCGGACAGGCATCGACGGTGCCTCTAAAAACACACTCCTTTCCCATGAGACGTTTGTTTGAATGAAGCGCAAGGATCCAAAACTCCTCGACCTCGAGTTGTCCAAGGTTTTGAAGCGTGAGGTATGCTTTTCGACTCGAGTTGATGATTTGCATTCTCTCTACCTGATGCAAATCGCTGCACTGTTACAGTGTCGAACATAACGAACAGATTTCACTTCAAAGTCGATATATTTCCGATGACCGGTCATGGTGCCTCGGGTCACACCTTGATGAGAATAAAAGGACCACTAGAATCAAATTCCTCACAGGAGGCAGCCTGAATATGAAAAATTGGCTTTGCATTACCGTATTGTTGGCAGGGGTCATTAGCGGATGTGGACCTAAGGCATTTGTTAAGGGCCAGTACGACGACGACGTCGAAAGAACCAATTTGTTAACGGACAAGTGGTCCGAAACTGATATGCAGCAAGCGGTAAAGGACCTGGTTTCCAGTGCCATGGCCCACCCTGCGATCAGTTCCGCCAAGCGTCCGCCGGTACTGATGGTTACTCGCTTACAAAATAAGACGAGTGAACACGTCGACACTCAAAGCATCACAGATATGATGACTGTGGAGCTTATGAAGTCTGGAAAAGTCAGCTTTGTCGATAAAGCTGCTCGTGAAGACATTGCCGAAGAGTATGAATATCAAGACTCGGGCATGGTTTCCCGAGAAACTCAGAAAACCAAGGGCGGCCAAACTGGTGCTGATTTTATCATGAACGGCCGGTTGGACTCGATCGTTCAAGAAGCTGGCAAAGACAAAACTGTCTATTACAAGCTGACGATGAATATGACCAATCTTAAGAGCGGTGTGATTGTGTGGACCGACCAAAAACAAATGCGCAAGCAATTCAAAAAGAAACGAGTCGGCGGCTGAACCGCTTCGCGCTCTCTTTTCTCCTCGCTCAGGCCCTCCTTGTGTCGGCCTGTGCGAGTTACCAAACTGAGGTCCGAGAGACCTTCGATCTGATGCGCTCAGGGCGACCCGCCAAGGCCGCCGAAGCCATAAAGCCCAAGGCCGAAAAGGAAAGTGATGACCAAATCGTTTACCTTTTTGAATATGGAACAGCTCTTCAACAGGCCAAGCAATACCAAGAGAGTAATCAAGCCTTCTTAAAGGCCGAAGATCTAACTGATATCAAAGATTATCATAGCATCTCACGGGTATCGGGGTCCGTATTGGTCAACGAGGGGATGGTCCAATACAAGGGCGAAGATTACGAAAAGGTTTATCTCAATGCGATGCTGGCCATTAATTTTCTCGCCCTTGGAGATCGGGAAGCGGCTCAGGTGGAAACTCGCAAGCTCAACGAAAAATTGTACAAGTACAAATTCGAAGCTAAGCGCGACTACAATCAAGATCCTTTTGCCTTCTATTTATCGGCAATGATTTGGGAGTCGAACCGTCAGTGGGACGACGCCTACATTGATTATAAAAAGGCATACGAACTTAAACCGGGGCTCCCCTACCTGAAGCAGGATTTGCTGCGGCTCGCTCGGCTATCACAGCGCTACGATGACTTACGAAAATGGCGGCGAGAATTTCCTGACATCAAGCCAGAGGATTTAAAAGGTAAAGGTGAAGTTGTTTTGATACTTCAACAGGGGTGGGCGCCGAAAAAATATCCCCACCCCGAGTTCCCACGGATCCCTAAGCTTTTTCCAATTTACTCTTTTACCCAAGCGGCTGATCTCGTGGTTGATGATCAGATTCGAGAAAGGTCACAAAAGATTACCAGCGTGGCTGACGTAGCCATAAAGACTTTGGACGATGCCTACTCAGGTCTTGTCGCTAAGCGAGCGGCAGGCTTAGTGACCAAGGCTGTGGTGTCAGATCAGTTGCGACAGAAGAACGAACTTTTAGGCCAGCTGGCTTGGATAGGGCTTAATATTGCCGATCGAGCGGATTTGCGTCAGTGGACGACTTTGCCCGAGAGTTTTCAGGTGGCGAAGGTGAGCTTGAAGCCAGGAAAATATAAAATTCATGCAGAAGGCGTGAGTGATTCGGGTCAGCCTTCCGGTGAGCGTAGTGATGTCATTGAAATTGAAATTAAATCTGGTCAGACCGTCTTTATTCCGTGGCGAACTCTTAAATAATTTTTGCTCTAAAAATCAAAAACCCCCAGTGTTCACCGAGGGTTTTTAAAAACATCCAGTTGGTTTGCGCCAAACTAGTTGTTCAGGCTCTTATTGGAATTAGGAAGATCAGGTAGATCGTTGTTGTTCACTCCACGATTCTCAGCGGCTGAAGCCACAGCTGCATTCGCAGCAGTTGCAACGCGCTCTTCCAAAGTCTTTCGAACATCGTCGTGTGACGCACGAGCTTCAGCCTTCATTGCTTCGGCCTGGGCCTGTACACGCTCAGCGTAATCTTTCGGGAAAGCACCAAGCTTAGCAAGGTAGCTGGAAATACTTCCATTTCCATTTTGAATGATTTCACGCAGCGTAAAGAGTGGAGCGTAAGAAGAAGCCTTCTTCTCCGACTCAAAGATAATCTGCGTCAGCGTAGCTGCGGTGATGTCGTTCTTTGTCTTATTGTCGATCACCATCACGTCTTCGCTTGAGCGAATCATCTTAGCGATATCATCCAGCGTCACATAGCAGCTCTGCTGGGTATCGTAGAGCTTACGGTTCTGGTACCGCTTAATAATTTTAGTTTTCGCGTTCGGTTTAGTTGTCATCATTTCCTGGTTCACCGAAAAGCCTCCCTCTCGAAGTTTCAGCTCAAACACGGCGCATTGCAGCCGGGAACATAGTCACCCCCGCCACAGCTTGTCAAGGCCCCCTCCTTTGCATTTCTAAACAATTTCAAGAACCTATTCGACGCTCTGCTCCGCTTATGAAAATTGACCAATTCAGAGTAAAAGATGGTTAATTCACCACCCCATAGAAATTTCATCAGAATGCGGCCAACCGTCCTCTCTGATAGAGAAAACCCCTTAAGTTTCAATTGGTTATCTAAGTGGCCAGAAGGGCGTAGTCGGTCCGGGGCCAGTTTTTCATTATTTCAGTCGAATTAAAACGTTTGTCTGGTCCAGATCTCGCTAAAGGCCTTTGAATCTGCGGTCTCCGAGTCAAGGGGGGCGCCAAATGTGCCGAAAAGAACTCTACCAGGAGAGGTAGGTCAGGGCACTATGCCAGGTTTCAAGAGACTCATTCTTATCCCAATTGCTGCATTCATTACGGGTTGCACCTCTCTGGGAACGGGGCTTGGCCGTGTAAAAGACCCCAATTTGGCCAACCTCAACCCTGCTCCCTCCAAAATGTCCCCAGTGGTGGTCAGTGAAAATGGCGACCCTCAGCTCGATCCGACCTACATGGCGAGTCAAGCGGACTACCATTACACGATGGGAGAGGCCATGAGCCTTGAGGGTCGAGGCGAAAAGGCGGTTGAGGAATTTAAGCTCACGCTGATCTATGACCCAAACTCGGTCCTGGTGCGCTTGCGTCTGGCCGCAGAATATGTGCGCCTAGGAATGCTGACAGAGGCCATCGATGCTGCGGAGACCGCTGTGGAGATGGATCCTAAGTCAGATGAAGCCCATCTCATGTTGGGTGGGCTCTACTCAACCCTTAAGATGTTTGATCAGGCTCTTATGCAGTATCGGGCCATTCTGAAGAATAACCCGACTCACGAGGAGGCCTCGGTTTACGTAGGGGCGATATTGGCCGAGCAGAAAAAGTATGACGAAGCCGTCAGCCACTTTATGACCTTAGCAAAGGCAAGTTCGACCAAGGAACCTGAGCGCGCCTATTACTACATGGGCCGCATTCGCTTTGAGCAAGGCGGAGAGAACCACTTGAAAGAGGCCGAAAAGGCCTACACTCAGGCGCTCTCTAAAAAGCCCGACTACGTAGAAGCCGTGATGGCACTTGCGGGAGTTCTCAAAGAAATGGGGCGCGAATCTGCGGGACTTAAAATGCTCGAGTCGTTTCAGGAGAAATTCGGACCCGATCGAGAGGTGGCTCGTTACCTCAGCCGTATTTTTCTGGATAAGGAACAATATGAAAAGGCCTATAGCCAGCTTGAGATCCTTGAAGGCTTCGAACGGGACAACCTCAACGTTCGAGTGCAACTTGCGCTAATTCTGATTGAGCAGAAGAAGTACCAATCAGCAGTGATTCGACTTGAGGACATTCTCGCTCAGTCACCCGAGCTCGACAAAATTCGCTACTATCTTGGGGCTGTGTACGAAGAGATGAAAAAGCCAAAGCTGGCCATAGAGAATTACCTCAAAGTCCCTCCGGGAAGCAGTTATTTTGTAGATTCCACAATTCATGCGGCCCATCTCTTTAAAGCTCTCGATCAGCCCAAAAGCTCAATGGACGTAATCACTAAAGCGATCGAGGTTCGGGACGATATCCCTCAGTTCTATGCTTATTATGCAACTCTGCTTGATGATGCGAAGCAATTCAGACAAGCCGTTAAAATGCTCAGCAAGGCCATCGAAAAATTTCCCGAACATGCACAGCTCCACTTTTTTCTCGGATCCATGCAAGACCGAATTGGTGACTTTCGCGGTACAATCAATTCAATGAAGCGAGTTCTAGAAATTGACGAGGACCATGTACAGGCAATGAATTACCTCGCCTATACCTATGCGGAACAAGATGTGGAGCTTGATCAAGCCGAAGATTTAGCTCGGCGAGCTTTGGCTCTTCAGCCAAAGGATGGTTACATTCTCGATACAGTGGGCTGGGTTCTATTCAAAAAAGGTAATGTGGATGGAGCCATTCGCTACCTTGAGGCTGCTTATAAAGCCAAAAGTACAGAGGCGATTATCGCGGAACACCTTGCTGACGCGTATTTCCGCCAACAGATGCTTCAAAAGGCACGAGCGATGTATGAGCAGGCGGCGCAGCTCGAAACCGACAGCGACAAAGTGAGTCGTATCAATGATAAACTTGCCGCCACTTTACGACAGATCGAAAATATCAAGCGCTTGCCCGCCTCACAGGGCAAAGCTGCCAACAATCCTTGATCACTGAGTTCGAATTCGTTAACCATGAAGGGTCCATCTGGAGGTATTCATGGTTAAGACCGTCTTTTTAATTTCTACCGTATTTTTGTTGTCGGCCTGTGCAACGGGACCTCTGCGATACGATCAGCAGCCGGAAGGACAGTGGCAAGCGAAAGCCCTGATCCGTAACAAAAAGGAAGGTAAGTCAGCGGTGGTAGGCCTGGATATAAATGCGGTTCAATCACAGAAATTGAGAATGGACGTCACCGCGGCGCTTGGGCATCCACTTGCCAGCGTTGTAATGGACGGTGACAAACTGACTTATGTTTTGATGGAAACCAAACAGTACTATCAAGGGCAGGCGAGTGATTCTTCACTTAAGCCGCTGCTTGCTCTTCAAATGAACCCACGCCTTCTCTACAATGTTTTGTTTGATCTACCCATTGAAGACAAGTCGTGGACGTGCACGAAAGATAACAGTGGCTATTTAAATGAATGTAAAAACCTCGCAGATCAGACATTCATTCGTTGGAGCGAGCGAAAAGGTAGACGAAAGCTTGTTCGGCTCGAGAACACGACCGGCATGGTTCAGATCAACGTAAGTGGATTCCAGCCTAAGGTCGAGGACAGAGCCCAGCTCTTTACGCTGAAACCACCCAAGACGTTTAAGCCAATTCGATTATAGGGCGACTTGTATCACGGTGAGATCACTAAAGCTTATAGTTGCCATCAAAGCAGCTTTCTTGGCGAGCTCTAAGGTGCCTTGAGAGAAATTTCAGATTTTTGTGGTCTAGTATTAACTGTATCGTACGTTGATGCGTGTCCCGACTTTAGGGCATAATTATCTCAAGGGCCAAAGTGCCCGTGGGGGAGGATCTATGGCTATGGACTCAGGCCGTTCCAACTTTGAACAACTCATCAAAAACCTTCAGCAAAGCAATCATTTCCAAGAGCTGTCTTGGTCAGGATCGTTTTTTGACTATTTGAACCTAGTCAAAGAAAACCCAAAAATCACACGGAATGCATTTCAGAGAATGTACGACATGATCGTCGAAAAAGGCTCGATTGAATATGTCGACGTCAAAAAGCAGATGATTCATTACAAGTTCTTTGATGACGAAGATAATGATGGCAAAGACGCGGTTTATGGAGCGGACATTCCGCTGATGAAGCTGGTCAATGTTCTGCGAGCGGCGGCACTTGGCTACGGAACAGAGAAACGGGTCATCCTACTTCACGGACCGGTGGGCAGTGCGAAGTCTACAATCTGTAGGCTCCTTAAGCAGGGAATTGAGCGCTATTCAAAAACGGACAATGGCGCACTCTTCACTTTTGAATGGGTTGATGAAGATGGTAAGCATGAAGACCTTTTTGGAAAGGGTGTGCGCGTATTTCCAAGCCCAATGCACGAAGAGCCTTTGCTCTTAGTGCCGATGGAGATGCGTCAATCGATTATTGATGAGCTGAATCGTGGTTCAAAATCCGATTTTAGGGTCAACATTGTTGGCGAGCTCTGCCCGCCAAGTCGCTACATTTTTAAGGGATTGATGGAGCGTTATAACGGGGACCTCAACCGCGTATTAAATCATGTGCGGGTTAAGAGAATGTTACTCTCGGAGGCAGATCGGGTCGGAATAGGTACTTTTCAACCGAAAGATGAAAAGAATCAGGACAGCACTGAGCTGACAGGAGATCTCAACTACCGAAAAATTGCTGAATATGGATCGGATTCAGATCCTCGAGCGTTCAATTTTGATGGTGAATTTAATGTGGCCAATCGAGGAATGGTTGAATTCGTCGAAGTTCTCAAGCTCGATGTGGCGTTTCTCTATGATCTTCTTGGCGCTTCGCAGGAACATCGAGTTAAGCCAAAGAAATTTGCGCAAACACATATTGATGAAGTGATCATTGGTCACACCAACGAGCCGGAATATCGCAAGCTTCAAGACAACGAATTTATGGAAGCACTCCGGGATCGAACGGTAAAAATTGATATCCCCTATATCACCAAATTGAAGGACGAAATTAAGATTTATAAGAAGGACTTTAACAGTCGGGTTCTAAGGGGAGTAAGTATTGCCCCACACACCATTGAAATGGCCGCGATGTGGGCCATTCTCTCCCGTCTCGAAAAGCCCAAAAAGTCCAATCTGACTCGGCTCCAAAAGCTCAAGCTCTATGATGGAAAGTCTCTCCCAAATTATACAGAAGACAATATCAAGGAGTTGCGCAAAGAGGCCAAGCGTGAAGGCTTGGAGGGGATATCACCCCGATACGTCCAAGATAAGATTTCAAACGCCATAGTAACCTCTCAGCAAATGAACCGTGGATCAGTAAATCCGTTTATGGTTTTGAATGAACTTGAGGGCGGACTGAAGCACCACTCGCTGATTTCAAACGAAGAGCTTCGACAGGATTTTAAAGAGCTCCTTAGCGTCGTTAAGCAGGAGTACGAAGAAATCATCAAGGCTGAAGTTCAGCGGGCGATTTCAGCCGATGAAGGCGCGTTACAGCGGCTTTGCGGAAATTATATCGACAATGTGAAGGCTTATACGCAAAAAGAGAGAGTGCGAAATCAGTTTACTGGAAGAGACGAAGAGCCAGATGAGCGACTGATGCGTTCGATTGAAGAGAAGATCGAAATTCCTGAATCAAGAAAAGATGATTTCCGCCGAGAGATAATGAACTACATCGGCGCACTTTCTTTGGAAGGAAAGCGATTCGATTACAAAACCAATGAGCGGCTTCAGAAGGCATTAGAGCTCAAACTCTTTGAAGATCAAAAGGACACCATCAAATTGACCTCTTTGGTGTCTTCCGTAGTTGATAAAGACACCCAAGAGAAGATCGATATCGTAAAGACCAGGTTGATCAAGGAATTTGGATACGATGAGATCTCGGCGACGGATGTCCTGCACTATGTAGCAAGCATTTTTGCTCGTGGAGATGTGAAAGAGAAGAAGTAGACCTTTTAAGGGGAGCACGTGGGAATCAGGGAAGATCATAGTCGCTTTCGCGATATTATCAGGGGTCGAATTCGCCAAAATTTTAAGAAGTATGTGACCCATGGTGAAATGATCGGCAAACGCGAGAAAGAGTTTGTTAAAATTCCGGTTCCTTCTATTGATATTCCGCGATTCAAATATGGCCCTAAGCAGTCGGGAGGCGTTGGGCAAGGGCAAGGCCAGTCAGGCGATGGCGTCGATGGTGATCAGGCGGGAGCGGGGCCGGCTGGAGACACCCCCGGTGAGCACTTTTTAGAAGTCGACATATCTCTTGAGGAACTTGCGGATATTTTGGGTGAGGAGCTTCAGCTTCCGCGAATACAGCCAAAAGGTAACCGAACTATCGACACCAATGTAACCAAATAC
>JAPKGD010000320.1 GCA_026648125.1 Bdellovibrionales bacterium
CTGAAGTAATTTAAGATGTAATCCTCGCCCAACATCTTTGTACTAGCTATAACTATATCTTTTTTGCAAAGGGTAATATTTTTTGTTTTAAAGCAAATATTTGCACAAATGAATTCTTTAGCAATAATAATTAGGTAATCTAATTCAGTCTCATCGAAGTAGTATCTATTTAAGAAGAGCTATCAACCGGTTAGATGATTTTGTTTTATCTGCATAATTATACTTATAAGCTACACCGACAGTAATCATAAAGTTCAGACTTGGAGTGAGAAGAACTGTTGACAACTGAAATGATTGGGTTTACTCGAAGACTCAATATTCAGTTCATCTACTATTCATTACCAGTATAGAATTGCTTCATTTGTTTATACTGCATCTGGTAATCTAAAAAGAAATAATCTGTAGAGTATTCTTAATGTGGCTCATTTGAAATTTGGTGTCGCATCAGGTTTGTAGGCCTGCTGCAACGTAAATTTTGAGAGCTCTTGAAATCGATTGGCGAGCTGAACCGCCATAGGAATTGTAAAAACTGGTGAAGCCATGAGTTGCTCAATCACTCCCGCAGGAAACGGCACCACCAAACAATCTTCCAAAGCCCGAACGATATAACTATGAGGCTTTCCGGATAAGAGAGGAACTTCACCAATGAGGGCGCCTGGGCCGAGCTTCCAAACCGGAGTAAAGGTTCGCGCTCGGGGAATTGGCTTAAGCAACTGAAACGTACCTTTGAAGATAAGGTAGATGGCCTCAAATTTATATCCCGGTTTTGCAAATACCGAACCTTTTTTTATTTCTTGAATAGGCAAGTGAGTCTTGAGCTGCTGTAGAGTTTCGTCTGGAAATTCCGCAAAAAGAGAGCACGCTTTCATGAGTGCAAAGGTATCTGGATATGAAGCTTCCTGCGCTCTATTAGCTGCCCCTCTGGTGCGGGTCGTGGGATTCGATGCATCAAGAACAGCTTGCTCAAACTGCTCGTCTGAGATCTGGTAAGCAGCCACATCGATTGGCTTGCCCGCTAAAAATTCACTGACCAGAGGAGAGCGAGGATCTTTCATCGCAACTGACAATAGGCCTGGCCGGTAATCAACAGGAATTGCGCCTAACCTCTTCCATTGCGCCTGCGGGAGCAGTTCTAATACGGCCGGGGAGAGATTCAGCAGTGACGGCTTATAGGGCTGAACCAACTCGCTATTTGCTTCGACCTTCTGATTCAGTTCGGCCAAGAGCTTGGCAAGGCGTTTAGAGAGTTCCGGGTAGGAGGATAGCATTTGTAAGAAGTGATCCCCGTGTAGGCGCAGCAACTCACTATCTTCATAAGCATATGCAGAACCTGACTTGTGCCCGTGATTGAGCACCGAGAACTCGGCAAAGTTGTTTCCTGGCCCAAGCAATGCAACTCGCTGGGTGCGACGCTCCTCTGCAATGTAGTTCATAATTTCAACAGAGCCCGATTTGATAAAATAAACGTGGTCGCTACCCTCACCCTGCAAAATGATCGGCTGACCTTTCGTGGCGTAGACTTCTTCCATGTGACGTATGGCAAAATCCAAAGCGGCATCATCTGCTTCTTGAAAAAGAAAGCAATTGCGCAGAATTGCGCGTTGATCGTGAGCCTCAGAGCTCAATTTTGGTGCCGCACTCATACCTGTCTTTTCGGATATTTAGGCGGTTCTCATGACATACATATGATGAACTAAAGCATTTGCTGATGTGCGTTTGGACGAAGGTCGAAATTCGCCCTTGTTTCCACGTCGGCTCCTCGACGAAATCTAGACTTACATCTTATCCAGGAGGGATGTCTTCTCGCCTTGAGAATGCGCATTTTTGCGAACCGCCATAGACCAAGGTCGATCTCAGAAAACAAAAACGGCGCCATTTCTAGCGCCGTTTTTACGAACTCGATTTTTAAAAACCGAATTACATCATTCCGCCCATACCGCCCATGCCGCCCATATCGGGAGCACCGGCACCTTTTTCTTCCTTCTTAGGAGCTTCTGCGATCATGGTTTCAGTGGTGAGCATGAGAGACGAAACCGAAGCCGCGTTCTCAAGTGCACAACGAACAACCTTAACTGGATCGATAACGCCGTCTTTTACGAGGTCGCCATACTCTTCAGTCAACGCGTTGAAGCCGTAACCAACCGTCTTGTCCGCGAGAACGCGATCAAGAACGATGGAGCCTTCAAGGCCTGCGTTGGTAGCAATCATTCGCACGGGCTCTTCGCAAGCTCGCTTGATGATGGCAATTCCAAAACGCTCTTCGTCTTGAATGTTGAGTTTATCAAGAGCGCGAGAAGCACGGAGAAGAGCTGTACCGCCACCTGCGACAATACCTTCTTCAACAGCTGCACGAGTAGCGTTGAGCGCGTCTTCAACTCGAGCCTTCTTCTCTTTCATTTCAACTTCAGAAGGAGCACCTACGTGAATAACAGCTACGCCACCAGCCAACTTAGCGAGACGCTCTTTGAGCTTCTCTTTGTCGTAATCACTAGTGGTTTCTTCGATCTGAGCACGAATCTGAGCCACACGGCCCTGAATCGCTTTCTTTTCGCCCTGGCCATCAACGATAGTTGTGTTGTCCTTGTCGATCACAACACGCTTAGCGTGTCCGAGATCTTTAACAGTGGCTTGCTCAAGCTTCATGCCGGTTTCTTCGCTGATCACCTGACCACCAGTGAGAGTTGCGATGTCTTCGAGCATCGACTTACGACGATCACCAAAGCCAGGAGCCTTAACAGCAGCAACGTGAAGAGTGCCGCGGAGCTTGTTCACCACGAGAGTAGCAAGTGCTTCACCTTCTACGTCTTCAGCGATGATCAAGAGAGGACGACCCGACTTCGCTACAGACTCGAGGATTCCGATCATATCCTTCATCGAGCTGATCTTTTTGTCGTAGATCAAGATGGCCGCGTTCTCGAGAACTGCTTCCATACGCTCAGCATTGGTAATGAAGTAGGGAGAGAGGTAACCACGGTCGAACTGCATACCTTCTACGACTTCGAGTTCGGTCATAGCGGTCTTGCTTTCTTCAACTGTGATAACGCCTTCTTTTCCAACTTTGCTCATGGCCTGAGAGAGCATTTCGCCGATTTCTTTGTCGTTGTTGGCGGAAATTGCACCAACCTGAGAAATCTCTTTTTCGCCTTTAATCGGCTTTGCCATCTTCTTGAGTTCTTCAACAACAGTGGCAACAGCCTTATCAATACCACGCTTGATGGACATGGGATTGTGGCCTGCGCTTACAATCTTTGCGCCTTCGCGGAAGATCGCTTGAGCGAGTACAGTTGCAGTGGTTGTTCCGTCACCAGCATCATCATTGGTTTTGCTAGCAACTTCTTTCACCATTTGCGCGCCCATGTTTTCAAACTTGTTCTCAAGTTCGATTTCTTTCGCAACTGTCACACCGTCTTTGGTGATCAACGGAGCGCCAAAAGACTTTTCAATAACAACATTTCGACCCTTTGG
>JAPKGD010000321.1 GCA_026648125.1 Bdellovibrionales bacterium
ATCAGGGTCTTAATATTAATTTTGCTCTTGAATGGACCGGGGGTGGCCATGGCTGCGGCTACGGCCAAATTGCCACCGTCCAAAAAAGTGCCGCGGTCCAATCGGTACCTTGAGCTCCGCTCTCAATTTTCAGAGCCCGAAGATGAGGCGGCTCTCGCCCTCATTCCCAAGCTCAATATGTACAATCGAGTTCATGTCCTAATTTCGGTCTTTCAACAGATTGAAGGCCAGCTGATGTCCTTGGGTTGGAGAAAGTGTACGGGGGAGGCAAAGCTCTCAGATGGGGCGCCTTTTGGATTTGTTCTCTTTGATAGAAGTCGAGTTTGCTTTAATTCTCCGGTACAAAATTCAATGCTGTGGCTAGCGGAATTCACGCAATCGGATTTAGATACTCAGTCCCTGTTTTTTGCCTCGGTCGACCGTCTTCGCCGGAATCTAACTGAATTACAATCCGAGACTCTTCCCCAATAGGTTCTTCTCGAAAATTAGAGATCAAATATTTTACCGGGGTTCATTATTCCGTCTGGATCAAATAATCGTTTCACTCCGCGCATCAGTTCAACTTCGTGTCTTGCCCTCGTGTGCAAGAGATAGGGCTTCTTCATCAGCCCCACGCCATGCTCGGCAGAGATTGAGCCTTTATACTTTTCGATCATGGCAAATAGGTGCTCGTCCACTTTATGGCAGCGCTCAAGAAATTCGCCATCGCTTAATCCGTCAGGTTTAAGAATATTGATATGCAAATTTCCATCGCCAATGTGACCAAACCAAACCACGTCGAAGTCGGGATAGTCTGTTCTTAGAAGCCGGTCCATCTCTTCTAAAAATTGGGGAACATTGGAAATGCGAACAGAAATGTCATTTTTGTAGCAGCTCACAACCGATGTCGCTTCGGAGATGTCTTCACGAAACCGCCAAAAATCTTTGGCTTGTTGCGCAGACTGTGCCAGAGCACCATCCGTGACCCAGCCTTTCTCCATTCCAGCCTCAAAGATTTCCATAGCCATTGCTTCGGCGTTATCCTGGTCTCTTTCAACTTCAACCAATAAGTAAAAGGGAGAGGTCTCCGAAAGAGGCGATTGGAGACCCGTATGTTGGGTCACATGAGTGAGCGCACGGTCTGTAAACATCTCAAAAGCCATAAGAGACGTTCGGCTGCGATACGAGTGAAAGACGTTCATGACGGCTTCGAGATGCGGAACCGCTAAAAGAAAGACCATCAATTCGTGTGGAGGACGAGTGAGCTGAAGTGTCGCCTGAGTCACAAAGCCAAGCGTTCCTTCGGAGCCAATCATCAAATGTCTAAAGTCATATCCCGTGGCGTTTTTAACCAGGCCTTGGTTGAGGCGCAATACCTCACCCGAACCGGTGACAACTTCAAGGCCGGATACCCAGTTGCGGAAAAGTCCATATCGCAAAACCTTAATCCCGCCCGCATTGGTCGCGATATTTCCGCCAATCTGGCTTGATCCACGAGATGCAAAGTCTACGGGAAAATAAAGTCCCTGATCTTTGGCATAATTTTGCAGTTGTTCTGTGACCACACCGGGCTCACAAGTCACAGTTTGGTCGAAACGGTCAAACTCAAGAATTCGATTCATGCGTTCAAAGGACACAACAATCTCATGATTAGAGGCAACGGCCGCTCCACTTAAGCCCGTCCGTCCTCCGGAAGGGACCAGGCCCGTCTTTGTCTTTCTCGCCCATTGAACCAATTCCTGAACTTGTTGGGTGCTCTTAGGAAAAACAATTGCACTTGGATGGGGAGGAATAAATTTGGTCCAATCCCGTCCATAAAGACCAAATTCAGAGGAATCTGTGAGAATTTGCTCAGGAGAAAAAAACTGCGACAATTCTTTGTTTAAATGGTTTTGTTTCACGGCGGAGCCATTCCTTTAGGCGCTCACCGATTCGAATTTAGCTGGCGAGCTGCTTGAGGCTAGAAAACCGCTGGTCTTGATTGATGTCAAAGGCTTGTGCGCCGACCCGACGCTGGTGGATTGAGTTGAGGAGCTCAAGGGCTTGGGGGACGGCCCGTTCGAGGGCCTCGGGGCGGTCCATGCAGAGCCGTTCAAGAATTTCAGCTAAATCGGATATTTCAGGGATACCGTAGGTTCGCCCTGTGCCTTTGAGCTTATGAAAGTCTTCCTTTAATACCGCCCAGTCCTTTCGGGCATAGCTATTTGCTATGTGGGCAATCTTTTGCGGCAACTCATTCACATATTCTTCTCGCAATTGATTGAGGAGATCTGTAAAGCTCATGCTGCAACTCCGGTCATATTTTGATGAGATGTCACCTGTTCTCGATCATACTGCCAATTGGGAATGGAGAACTTGAAGGTGCTCCCTTGTCCGGGAACAGAGTGGACGGTAATTTCTCCGCCGTGTTCTTCGACCAGGGCCTTTGCAATGGCGAGTCCCAGGCCTGTTCCTTTAACCAGGGGATTTTTTGCGCTGGTCGCTTGACGAAATTTTTGAAAAATCAGTTCCTGGTCTTCGGGTGCGATGCCTTTGCCATGGTCGCTGACTTTGATCCACAAAATCTGTTGATTGTCGATTTCGACGGCCACGCTCACGACGTCATGGGCAGGACTAAATTTTATCGCGTTCGAAAGAAGATTGGTGAGAACTTGCTGCATTCGATCAAGGTCGATGTGGAGTTTAACGGGTGGTAACCCGTTAGCATCGAGCTTGACCTGTGCGGCCTGGGCAAGTCCTGCAAGGCTCGCAAAAGTACGTTCCACCAATTCAGAGAGTGGATTCCATTCGGGGCGCACTTCAAAGTTTCCAGATTCAATTTTGGCGAGGTCGAGAAGTTCATTGATAAGTCTTATAAGTCGATCCGTTTCAGCCTCAGCGATATGAATCAGATTGTCGGCCATTTCATTGAGTGGGCCAACGACGCCTGATTGTAAGAGACTTAAAGAGCCCTTAATGGACGTCAGAGGAGTTCTCAATTCGTGGCTGGCGATACTCAAAAATTCTGATTTTGCGTGATCAAGAGAGGTGAGTTCTTCCATGTTGCGAAGCACATGTTGTGCGAGAGAATTGAATGTGGCTTGAAGCTGGCCAAACTCCGTGGGCGAGGGCACAGTGAATTGATAGGTGTATCGGTCATAGAGAAAATCTGTCATTCGCTTGGTGAGGAGGTTAAGTGGTAGAAAAATACTCCAGCGAAGGTAGGTGGGAATTAAGATCAGACCCAAAACCAGGGCTAAGAGAAGAGCCGACGAAACATAAGTCACCCGTTCTTCAAGATAAGACAGTCGCCCGCGACTGACCCTGCGAAATTCGTCTTCGTATTTTGAGCCGAATTCCAGGCGCTGCCTAACCAAAGAAGGGGCTTCGCGGTTTTCCACTGCCGCGTGAAACCTACGCCATGCGCCCCGACGATCCTCGGGCTCAAGCCTTTCCATGGAGGCATAGAAGCTCTTTAGCCCCTCGGCATCGCGCTTTTGATTG
>JAPKGD010000322.1 GCA_026648125.1 Bdellovibrionales bacterium
CTATCGTTCAGGCCGAAGATGAATTGGCCGCAATGAGCATGGTCCTCGGTGCGGGCTGGGCCGGGGCTCGAGCCGCAACGGCCACTTCTGGACCGGGACTTTCATTGATGGCGGAAGCCGCGGGCCTTGCCTATTTTGCTGAGATTCCCTCTGTCATTTGGGATGTTCAGCGCGTAGGACCTTCCACTGGCCTTCCCACCCGCACCATGCAAGGTGATGTAACCTCTGCCGCCCGACTTTCCCATGGCGACACTCGACATATTCTTCTCTTTCCTGCCAATCCGAGTGAATGCTTTGAATTTGGCCAGACCGCCTTTGATCTCGCGGAAGAGCTGCAAACCCTGGTGATTGTTTTAAGCGATCTTGATTTGGGGATGAATCTACATAGAACCAGAGAATGGAAAGTTTCAACTACACCTTATAAACGAGGTAAGGTGTTAAAAAAGGAAGATCTCGAAAAATTGGGATCGTTTGCGCGGTACAAAGATGAAACTGGCGACGGTATAGGCCCAAGAACTCTTCCTGGCACTGAGCACCCCGAAGCCGCTTATTTTACTCGGGGAACTGGGCATGACGAATTGTCGAGATATAGTGAAGATCCCGTCATATTCAAAAATAATATGGACCGACTTTTGCGTAAGTGGGAAACAGCAAAGACATTAGTACCCAAACCTGAGATCGATAAAATCGCAAACGCAAAAATTGGACTTCTTGCCTACGGAACTACGGACTCCGCCATTCCAGAAATTCGCGCGCTCCTAAAGGGGAAAAATCTAATCCCTAGCTATATGCGGATAAAGGCGTTTCCTTTTACAGCAGAAGTGGAAAACTATATTTCTCAACATGAAATTATCTATATCGTCGAACAAAATCGAGACGGCCAAATGCGCACGCTTTTGAGCGAAGCATTTCCGCATGCCTCAGAAAAATTTAGGTCCATACTCACTTACGATGGTTGGCCTGTGGCTCCTGAAGAAATTGCTCAAACTCTTGCCCAATTGGAGAACCTTGTATGAGCAATTTAAATCTTCTTGGATTTTCGAAGGCGACATACGATGGTGCTAAAAGCACTCTCTGCACCGGATGCGGTCACGACAATGTCACCCAACATATTATTTCTGCCTGTTACCAATCTTCGGTTAATCCCTATCTCGTCGCCAAAATGTCGGGTATTGGTTGCAGCTCAAAAACTCCAGCATATTTTCTCAGCAAATCTCATGGATTTAACGGAATTCATGGGCGAATGGCGCCGCTAGCGACAGGAGCCCGACTGGCCAACCGTGAACTTGTCATGCTTGGGGTATCTGGAGACGGCGACACCGCAAGTATTGGGCTTGGCAGTTTCGCGCACCTCCTGCGTCGCAATCTTCCCATGGTCTATATTGTCGAGAACAATGGCGTCTACGGATTAACTAAAGGGCAGTTCTCTGCCACGGCGGACTTTGGCTCGACTCAAAAGTCAGGTGAGGCAAACCCATTCTCTTCTATAGATCTTTGCACTATGGCGATTGACTTAGGTTGTAGCTTTGTTGCCCGGTCGTTTTCAGGAGATGCCAAACAATTAGTCCCCCTGATTTCCGCAGCATTGAGACATCCTGGCACAGCTTTAATAGACATCGTCTCTCCATGCATCACCTTCGCTAATCATGATGGGTCTACAAAGAGCTATGATGCCGTTCGTGCTCACAATGTTCACTTGCAGGAATTGGGCTTTATTCAGCCGCAGCAGCAGATCAACGTAGACTATGCGGAAGGAACGACACAGGAAGTAAAGTTGCATGATGGTTCTATTTTGTTGCTAAAGAAGATCGACGGTCGCAATCACGACGTGAAAAATTCGACGGAGGCTCTGCGCTTACTTCGCGAGAGCCGCTTGAAGGGCGAGATTTTGACGGGACTGTTCTATCTGAATGAGGCCTGCATTCCGCTTGAAGAGACTCTTAAAATGACGGAGATTCCCCTGTATCAATTAGGCGAACAGGATCTTCGCCCGACTCAAGAGCAACTCAACACGGCCTTCTCTGACTTCAAATAAATTTCGCTGGTTCCACTTAGGCTTGGCAGTGTTTAAGAAATTCGCTGCGCGTTTCAGGCTTTCGCTTAAAGTCACCGCGAAGATCTGAGGTTACGGTGACAGAGCCCGTGTCTTCCACGCCCCTCGACACCAGGCAATAATGCTTAGCCACAATATGTACCGCCACATTCTCGGTTTCTAAAACATTGACCAAGCAATCCGCAATTTGTTTGGTCAGTCGCTCTTGAACCTGGGGCCGACGAGCAAAATAGCGCGCTATACGATTCAGTTTGGAAAGTCCTATGACCTTTTTCCCAGGGATATATCCGATGGTCGCAAAGCCGTCGATAGTGAGAAAGTGATGCTCACACAGAGACATCACGGACACTTGTTTGGCCACAACCATCTGATCATATTTCATGTCATTATCGATCACTGTAATCTTGGGAAAGTTTTCTTCCCATAGACCCGCAAAGAGTTCGTTCACATACATTTTAGCAACACGCTTTGGCGTATCTTTGAGCGAATCATTGCTCAGGTCGAGACCCAGAATTTCCATAATGTCTTTGAATTTTTCAGAAATCAGGCGAATTTTTGTGTCGCGATCGAATTTACTCTCCACCATTGGGGTCGGCAGCACATTTTTTAAAATTTCTTTCGCCGCCAGCTCATGCTCCGACATAGATCCTCCCACCTGACGTTCAGGTCGTCCTCCATCCCTCCCTCTTGGTCAAGGGTCCAATTTGATTTACTGCCTGCGCCGCATTACCACCCACACTTCAGTTCAAATACCTGACCAAAGCGGGGCCACTGAAATTTTCCAAGATTTATAATTAATGGTTAGCCATTTGCGGAAGGGGATAAATCCTCTAATTTCTGCAAGATCCCTCAATCCAAAAAAGGAACGGAATATGAAGAAGGTTTTGCCAGTATTACTTGTTTCTTCTCTTGTTTGCTCGGCAACTGTCATGGCGAAAGAGCCTAAGACGGTTGCAAAGTGCAGTATTTCATCTGACCTGGATGGGAGTGGTAAATTTGACGATCTCCTTGGGCAGTTTGACGTCAGACGGTATGAGAGTTCAGATCCAGATTTAAATGGATACGAAGAAGGCGATTTGCAGGTCGATGCCTATGACGGTGGACATAGCAACGTTGCAAAAAGGACGACGTCCGTGGAAATGAGAGTTGAAAAGAATCCTTCTGAAGATTTCTATACAGTTGAAGCCTGGGGGATGACCCGAAATCGCAGTGCTGAAGCTAAGGTTTCAGTGAAAACTAAGGTTTTGCCACTCAGTATTGATATGCAGATAGCCTCTTCTGAAAATGAGAAGAAGTCGGCCCAAACTGCAACGGCCCAGCAAGTTTTAGGAATTGTTCGACTCCAGTGCATTCCGCTGTAGTGAATATAAGCTAAGACCGGCCTGCCTAAATTAACGTGAACTTT
>JAPKGD010000323.1 GCA_026648125.1 Bdellovibrionales bacterium
GGACAACATTTCGTTAAAACAATGTCCTTATTGTGCTGAAAAAATATTGCGAGACGCAATCGTTTGCAGATTTTGCGGACGTGAATTGCCCAATGGAAAAATTCCTTCTCATATTGCCCGCAATCCTGCACCAGCCCAAAAAGCAAAGAGCAATCCCTTATTGGTGTTAATCTTAATTGGTTTAATTGCAGTTCTTTGCCTATGTGTGCCCGCAGATTGGTTGTATTGGCATCAGAGGATATTGGTAATGCGGACCCTCGTGGGATCAGTGTGGCTACGGCAGGGCTCCAAGCCGTTGAGTTGATAGGTATGCCGGAGGCAGCCATCTCCTTGGCCCAAGTCACGACTTATTTGGCCAGTGCCCCTAAATCAAATGCCTCCTATCAGGCACTTAAATCCGCCCAACAAATTGTTCGTGAAACAGGGCCACTTCCAATACCTATGGCCTTACGTTCTTCAAAGACAGCATTTTCAAAAAAGTTGGGTTTTGGGGAGGGTTATAAATATTCCCACGAAGGGGGCAGGGGATATGTGGCCCAGCAGTTTCTTCCTGATGAGATCAAGTCCTTGAATTTTTATGCCCCGAAGGAATTGGGATTTGAGAAAACGATCCGACAATATTTACAATGGCTCCGGCAAGAAGCTTGGCCGAGTGAAGATAAATAGCGGAACGAAATCACCCTTTCGCCGGCAATGATTTTAAGTAAACTCCTGTACCGCAATAATTAGTAGGTCTTTTGAGCGCAGATGCAAACACAGGGCTGATCACCTTCGACCTGCTTTGAGTGTCGGGTGTTCGAGGGAATTACGATCTTATCTCCCGCACGCAGAAGGAGTCGATTTCCCGCAATATCCAGAAGCAATTGTCCCTCAGCCACGATACGTACTTCATCAAAGGGATGTCTATGGTCCGGTACTTGAGTGTGGGGCGGAAACTCTTCTTCGTAGGTGGCTAGGCCCTCAGCTTCGAGCATGAGCTTTATCTGCATCTTGTTTGGAACGACAGGTGCCTGCCATCTCGTCACGAGCATTTTGATCTCCAAATCAGTGACTACTCTGTTTACACAATTATCCAAGTTCAGTTCTGCCACCTCGCCTGGCGTCGGGTCAAACTGTCTTGATTTGAAATCAATCTAGGGAGAGGGCGTTTTTGATACAGGACAATAAACCAAAAATGGGGGGTGGCATTAAAGTACATGGGGGCCTGGGACGAAGAGTGACTCGTTAGAGATTCTTTCCTTTTGGAGGATGGATTTGAACAACGCGAGCGATGCAAGTCACAGCAACCCAAATGTTAAGCGAATTGTGGAGTTCGTGGCACAGAGCGCCGGCCTTAAGTCGAGCACCCTAGGCGACCGACTTGAGATTCTGCAAAAGACTGACGGTAAAGCTCTTAGTTTTAAAAATCAGGATGTCGACGAGGTTATTCCGAGATTGGATTCCGATGGGCAGCCTTTTCTGCAGGTAAACTTCTTCTCGGGCAAAAAAATCCTTTTGACGGACAATTTTATCGGTTTCAAGCCATTCCAATGCCCCGGCCTAGATATGGAGAGATTGCCAAAAGTTGTAACAACTCCGGATCTCCTAAGTGTAGTTGAAGCAATTGAAGATAGTCTCACGTCGGGGACTCCTGGCCATGACGAAGTTGATGTGCTTCGCCGGGTATTCGATGCCGTTCTGAGAGGCGGAGAGTCTGTCGGCTTCGATCTCAAGAGCGAGAGAATGTGGCTTCAGCGAATCACGAAGTCTTCTGTCAAAGCCTCTGCTTAATTTGCTATCAGCGAATCACGAAGTCGTCTGTCAAAGCCTCTGCTTAATTTGCTATCAGCGATTCACGAAGTTTTCTGTCAAAGCCTCTGCTTAAATTGCTATCAGCGATTCACGAAGTTTTCTGTCAAAGCCTCTGCTAAATTTGCTATCAACGAATCACGAAGTCTTTTGTCAAAGCCTCTGCTTAATTTGCAATCAGCGAATCACGAAGTCTCCTGTCAAAGCTTCTGTCTAATTTGCAATCAGCGAGAATTTTGCTTCTTCAGCTACAGAATTCACACGAATTACAGTATAAACAAAAATAATTTACCAAATATTCTTTGGGCCATCCATAAATTCAAATTGATACCCACCCCATGGTGTAGCGATTCTGCCTCATTGCGCCGATTTTTAATTTCAAACTGCGTTTATTTGGAGTTAACCGCCCGAAATAATAATGTTTTACCACCCCTTGACTACGGGCTTTAGATTGAGCATCTATAGCGATTCACGAGAATTGCGTGAAGGCCCGTGGGGGCATAGCTCAGTTGGGAGAGCATCTGATTTGCATTCAGAAGGTCGCAGGTTCGATCCCTGTTGCCTCCACCACGAAGGCTCTTGGCGTCAGAGGCTAAATGCCCGATATCTCATGTAAATCTTGATTTTTTAGGCTCTTAAAAAAAGTCGAAAAAAAGAAAGAGATTGAGGTTGACGGAAGCTCGAGGCTCCATTAGAACCCTTAGCTCTCGCAATTTGCTCTTTGAAAACTAAATAGCTAGTCATGACAAAAGGTTTTGGGTCCCGATCGGGTCTGCAAAGACTCTCGTATCGGGTCAATTAATGAATTTTTTGTCTGCGTAAACGTAATACAATTATGATTATGCTAGATAAAAACGAATCGTTTTAAATTTGAAGTTTTTCAGATTTTTAACTGAAGAGTTTGATTCTGGCTCAGAACAAACGCTGGCGGCGTGCCTAATACATGCAAGTCGAACGGGGAAAGTCCTTCGGGACGAGTACTAGTGGCGCACGGGTGAGTAACACGTAGATAATCTTCCTTTAAGTGGGGAATAACCAGTCGAAAGATTGGCTAATACCGCATAAGACCACAGGATCTGCGGATCCAGGGGTTAAAGGCGTAAGCCGCTTTTAGATGAGTCTGCGTCCCATTAGCTAGTTGGTAGGGTAACGGCCTACCAAGGCAGTGATGGGTAACTGGTTTGAGAGAACGACCAGTCACACTGGGACTGAGACACGGCCCAGACTCCTACGGGAGGCAGCAGTAGGGAATCTTGCACAATGGAGGAAACTCTGATGCAGCGACGCCGCGTGAGTGATGAAGGCTTTCGGGTTGTAAAGCTCTGTTCTCAGGGCCTGCAACTCTCCCGATGCGAAACCTGGCTTTCTCAACACCCCGTTCGGTTCGATGACGAGCAGCGAGCGTTCATCACCGAATCCATGGCAGCCCGCGACCAAGCCATCGCTCGTCGACGCAGGCTGCAACGCATTGTGCTCATGGGGTCAACGGCTGCAGTTATCATCTTTGCATTACTAGGCGGGTTTGCATTGGTGCAGCGCAATGCCGCAATTACAAAAGGTATTGAAGCCCAACGACAAGGTTCACTTGTTGCCGCAAAGAATGTTGAGCTTCAGGCCCAGATTTATGATAATGCAATCGCTGTGGCTGAGCGGGAGATAACTCAG
>JAPKGD010000324.1 GCA_026648125.1 Bdellovibrionales bacterium
AAGGTAATTATGCGGCAGTTGGGGGCCCTTTAAAATTTATTGGCGGACATTCTACTTTCTCAAAGGCCCGTGAGCTTATTTCCAAAATTAAGCTGGCGCATCTCGGGGCGGAGCAAGTCGATATTTCAAGATCAAAGGTAGAGCGCGAACATCTCCCGACAGGAAATGTAATTTACCGAAAGTCAGCTGTTTTGCAGATCGGAAATTTTTCTCATCGTTTTGTGAAGGTTTGTGAGGATGTGGATTTAAGCCTTCGCCTGAGGAGTGTTGGATTCAAAATGCTTTTTGATCCCAGGTTAGAGGTTATTCATGATCAAAAGGATGGTTGGCTCGTTTGGTTTTCAAGAATATTTAAGTATGGACTAGGCCAATCCCTTGCGCGTGGGCGACGGCTTTGGCTCTGGCCGCGACGTTTAATCCTCGGCTTGATGGCTGTCCCAGGGACAATTGTTTTGTGTTTGGGCGGGTTTGGGTATTGGATTTTTCTATTTTATTTGGCCATGGTGTTAGCGGCTGTTGTTTACGCGCTTCCAAGGTCTCCCAAGGTGTGGCTTCCATTGGTGGTTTTAATTGGAGAAACGCACCTGGCTTATGGCCTAGGGCTCTGGTCAGGCTTGTTGTTGCCAGATGTGATTTGGGGTCGGCTAAATTTTCTTAGCGACTTCCCAGAAAATCAGGCCCGTTTGGTACGTCGACCAGCAGCTCTTTGAATGACGGAAGCGGCAAGGACAACGGAGAAATGCCCAGCTATAAAGGGTGAAAACGCCAGGATGGGATGAGTTGCGAACAGCCGAACCTGTGGCATAGCAAATCTGGTACCCAATTGATGCTGCTGTCTCATGCGACCATGAATCCAAGCTCTCGAGATAGACTTCCTAATTGAATTATCTGGACTATGTCTCACCGAAAGACGTTCATCAAATTTTGATAAAGCGCCCTGCTGGCAAAGTTCTCTGATAAGTCGTGTGTCTTCGGCTCCCCATTGTTCGATATCCTCCCTAATCGTGTAGCCTTTAAGGTTAAGCCGGTTAACAATCAGGCATCCTCCCAGAAGATTGGCAGGTCGACCTTTGCCGTCAATCCCACCTTTTACCCAGAGATTGCAGAGTGAGTTATATGAACGATCCAGATAGGTATTATAGTCTCCATCTAAATACAGTCCGCCAATAAGTGCTGAAGAAGGATTAGTCATAACAACTTCAAGCAACCGACCAAAGTAATGCTGATCAGGTAAAGTACAATCCGCATCGAGAAAAAGGACAAGGTCAGTGGCGGCCTCGGCGAGAACTCGCCCTCTATTTGGTCCTCGGTTCCATCTCTTGATAAGTTTAGTGACCACCAGACCATCTGGAATGATTTGGGAATCGATACTTTCAAGGCATTGGGAAAGACGTCTCTGTGAGGCGTCAGTTGATACTACGACGGTGAGATGAGCTCTTTCCATATTTGGTCCTTAAAGCTGCAAAAAGAAAGCCTATTCCATCGCGCACGACTGATAACTTAGATTCTCCATCGCGCTCCAAATACCGAACCCTCTCTTCAGAAATAGATAGCCCTTTTTCAATTAAGCCCACCGATAAAGCGATAGAGTAGCTTAAATCATTTTCGTTGAAAGAAGTCACATAAGGGATAAGTTCTCGCTTAAAGAGTCGCTGACCAGTGCAGACATCATTGAGATGAGCACCGCTAATCAGGCGTATGGCTCCAACATAAAGTCGATTTCCAATTTTTCGAACCACAGGCATTTCTGATTGTTCAGAAAATCGGCAGCCAAATGCGATCTGCGATTTATTTCTTTTCATTGATTCAGCTAGGCGGAAAAACTCCATTGGATCATAGGACGAGTCCATGTCTAGGAATCCAATCAGTTCACCTTGGGCAGCTTTAAACCCTGCTTTAAGAGCGGCCCCATAACCTAAGCTCGAAGGATGTCGGATGATTCGAGCAAATTCCCATGTCTGGAGAATCTCACTTGAGCCGTCGTCAGATCCATCGTCAACAACAATAAGTTCAATAGATTGAAACTCTCGTTTTTCCAAATTGGATTGGAGGAACGTTTTCAGCCGGACCGCCATATTATCCAGTGCAAGGTGCTCGTTATAGCACGGAATTACGAGCGAGAGGCTACTGTATTTGGTTTGAGCTATCATACGAGGACGGCCTCCATTGAACATCTTCAGAACGAGTTTCTAAAAAAATTGTGGCTTTTTCACCTGGAAAAAGCACCATTCTTAAAGCCAAATGAATCCGATTTATCCAAGCGGTATGGAGAACTCGAAGGAAAATATCTCTCATATGCAGTGCGCCTCTTCGAATTCCATAGAAAAGGAGCGCAAATCCGCCGCGCGGCGCTTTCTTCTTAGATTTTAGTCCAAGAGAGAATCCAAAATTATAAAGCGCAATCAAGATCTTGATTGAGAATTTTTCAGCTTTCAGCCAACCCTGGTCAAAATCTCTTGTGGTTTCTCCCCTTTGGATGGAAAGGCTCTCAAAAATCGGCTGGAACGCGGCATGAGTTTGTCCCTGCCTGAGTCCCTTTAAAATCAGCTGCCGTGGGCCCATTTGGGGATTGTGTTCTACCGCCAAATGTCTATCATAAAGAAGGCTTGCTCCGAGGCGAACCAACCTCAAGTGAAACTCAGTCTCGGCTCCACCGTATTCAATAGTTGGATCAAACTCTGCATGGGGTAAAAGCCTTTCCACTTTGTAGGATACATTGCCACCAAGTAGGTCATAATTTCCCACTTCTTTGTGGTGTGCGAACTCAATCCAATGGTTGGCCATTAGATTGTATGCAACCTGAGTTAAGGTCGCGTTCAATGGGCTTTCATACATTCCTCCCACTCCTGAAACTTCAGGAAACTCTTGGTGTTGTTGCCAGTGTTTGAAAAGTAAGGATTTGTCGTGAACCTCACAATCATCATCAAGAAAAAGCACGATGGGGGCCCGCGCCGATTTAAGACCTAAATTGCGAGCAATATTTACACCAATTTGATTTGAACAAAGTGCTCTCGCGCCGAGCTCCCGAACAGCTTGTTCGCCAAGGGGATCCGTTTGATTAAATACAACTATTATTTCGTGGTGAATCGGGGGCTCTTGATTGTTCAAGGATCGGAGGAGTCGGTTAACTTGAGGCCCAAATTTAAGACATGGAATCACCACACTCAATTCAAACTGCATTTTCCCCACTCCGATTAGAATTCGACTTTGTGGTTGAGTGATTGATGCTCATTTTTTCTAGCTGATACTTAGTAAAGTAGTAAGGTTTCGATAAAAATCGACCAATAACAAACTTAATGAACCCAGTAAAAGCACTTACGGCTTTTCTGGTTTCTGTCCGAAAATTAAGAATGAAATCGTTAAGGCGAAAAGCGAAGACCTGTGCGACATGGTCAATGCGGATAGCGAAAACCCGTCCGGACCAATGCGCTCTTTCATAGAGACGC
>JAPKGD010000325.1 GCA_026648125.1 Bdellovibrionales bacterium
TCTGGCAGAAGTCGTTGCCCTTGCCGAACTCCTCGCGGACGATGCGAACGATGTCGTCGGCGTGGGAGTCGTCCTTGGCGAAGATGATGGTTTTGGGGACCTCGGTGCGGCCGGGGAAGATGTCCACGAACAGGCGGTCGCGGAAGGTCTGGATGACGGTGCGGATCTGATCCTCGGCGACAACGGCGCGGTCGAGGTCGTCTGCACCGTACTGGAGGTCCTGATCGAGGGCCTCCTGGCGCTCGGCCCGCGTCTTGCGGCTTCGCTTGCCCACGAAGTAGCCCGCGTCGAGTTGAGAACCCTGGGCGGTGATTCGCGTGCGAATCTCATACACGTCATAGTGCCTGTGGGCATGGGGGGAAAGAGGATAGCCGAAACGTCGGGCCGAAGGAATGGGGGTTTGGACCCGCCAGCGGGTCCCGGCGCTACTGCACCAGCGAATACCTCTTCGACGTCCGGTAAACCCCGCCCTCGTCGAGCGACCAGATCACGGTGATGATGCACCAGACCTGCCCTCCGACGTACGGCAGCGACTCGTTGTCGCAGCGTTCCTTCTGGCCGAACTTCGCGGGGAGTTCCTTCAGGATTTCGATCTCCGCCGATCGGTCGTCGTGCCGGTCTTCCGTGTGCGCGACCGCCGACATCCGCCCCGTCCACGGCCCGCGGAAGATCACGCTTCCCAGCCACCGCCGTGCGGCGTACCGGACGCCGGTCGCGGGGTCGGTCATCGGGAGTGGGCGGCCGCTGACGTTCCCGTCGAAGTCGGGAAGGATGTCGCCGGTGATCTCGCCGACGCTCAAGGTCCGTTTCTTCGGACGCGCCGGGTCCGCGAGGATGTCGTCGAGGTGGAGATCCCACGCGGCCTGGAGCTTTTTCTCGTCGCCGAAGAGATTCGTGAGGAGGAACGTGGCGTAGCGGTGGAGGTCGCTCTTGACCCCCTCGATCCGGTCGACGGCGCAGCGCTCGAGGGAGGCGAGGGCGCCGACCAGGTCGTTGACGAGGCCGTTCTTGTGGGTCATGAGGAGGTGGACGAGGACCCAGGCGATGTCCCCGTCGACCCGGCTGAAATTCTCCGCGCGGGTCTGGAGGACCTGGGTCACGGCCGGCATCGCGCCGGCGGCCTTGAGCTGTCTCAGCCGGTCGATCATCGCGGGCCAGGACTGTGTCTCCGCGGCCTTGACCTTCCGGTTGGCCCAGGAAAGGTAGGCGGCGAGTCCCTCGTCGAGCCAGGTCGGGGAGCCGGTCCAGAGGACATGGCGGTAGAACAGGTGTGAGAACGCGTGCCAGAGCGTCGCCCAGTGCTCGGGGGTGAGCTTTCCTCCCTCGATGAGCCCTGTCACCAACACCTCACCGGCTTGCATCTCGACCTTGTTTATCAGCAAAATATTGGCCCGGATTTTGATATGTCCCGTCAGAATGGGAAAACAAATCAGGCCAAGTAAATCGGGACGACTAGAAATTTTTGAATTGCTGGGAGAAGGATCTTCTGGAGCTGTCTATAGGGCCATTCGAGCGGATGCTTCTCAGACCATAATTCATGAAGTCGCCATTAAGATTCTCAATTCTAAGAATTTGGTGGCTGAATGGGCAGCGGAGTTCGCATCACTTTGCCAAGTGAACTCCAGTCGCTGTGTTCGAGTTTTTGGCTATGAATGGATTGAAGATAGACCCGCCTTAATCCTCGAATTTATTCAGGGGGCGACGCTTGAAGAGCTCACCCGAAATTTTTGCCTTACTCTTGATGAGCTTGCGCACCTGTTCGTTGAGGCGCGTCAAGGTTTGGTAGATTTGCGGCGCTTCAACATCTGTCATGGAGACATCAGTGCCACAAACATTATGGTGGACCTTAACGGACAGGTCCGACTACTTGATTATGGTCTTGCCAATACGCGACCTGGGCAAGTTCGACTGACTCCGAAGTACGCAGCGCCAGAAGTTTTGAATGGATGTCCGGCGAATTTGGCTTCGGATATATGGAGTCTTGCGGCTGTTTTGAAATATCTCTGCCGAGATAAGTCCCTCCATAAATTCAGCAATTTTTTGCAGGAGCTTTGCTTAGCAGAGAAAGATCTCCGCCCCGATTGGCCTCTTCCGACATACGACGAAAACCTAGCGCGGGAAAGACTAACCGCCAAAGTAAATGACCTCATTGAGCGTCGCAGCCGAGAAAAATCTATGACCCATGCACTTGTGCCCGCCAATGATAAAGCGGCAAATTCTCGGGCCGGTTTATTCAATTCATGGCAAGTTCCAGTCGCGTTCGCCGCCTTGCTTTTTGCCTTTCAGTTGGGAGGAAGTGACCTACTTTTGGAGCGGTTAGGCGCCCAGGACCACTCCTCGTTAAGATTTCGCTCAAACTTTGCGATCGAGGTTGTTTTTGATCAATCTGCTGCTCAAAACATTCCCTTTGATCTCCCGAGTGTTATGCCTGGAAGGCATCGTGTATCTTGGCGGGGGCCGCGCGGCGCAGGTGAGCGTGTTTTGACTCTGCAACCTGGCGAACATAAGGTAATAGACGACAGTTTTTTCGGTTTATCGACGAAGGGGGCTGGTCGTGAGTTACTTGGATGCGATCATTCTCGGTGTGGTTCAGGGGCTGACTGAATTTCTTCCGATTTCGAGCTCGGGTCATCTCGTTGTCGTACAAAAGCTATTAGGAATTGAGCAGCACGATATTGCCTTTGATGTTGCTGCACACCTAGGAACTCTTTGTGCAATATTGACTATATACTATGCCCTAGCGAAGCGACTCATAATTGCCCTTTTCAATCCAAGACAATGTTTGAGCGGTTCTTCTCCAGAGGGGCGCCTGATTCAAATGATTTTTTGGGGCTCCTTGCCGACAGCTGTAATTGGTTTAGGTTTTAAACATCAGTTTGAGTCGCTGTTTACTAATCTTAAATTTGTGGGAACGGGCTTTATCATTACTGGATTGGTTTTACTTTTGAGCAAACTGAAGGGCGGAGCCCACATGAACAAGGTCCAGGTTCAGAATTTAGATGGCATTGAAAAAATAGATTGGTGGAAAGCCATGCTTATTGGTGTGGCTCAGGGCTTAGCCATTGCACCGAGCATTAGTCGTTCGGGATCAACAATTATCGCCGGACTCTTATTGGGATTACCTGGGGCCACTGCGGCAATGTTTAGTTTTATGCTGTCACTGCCTGCCGTTGCTGGAGCTGCCGTCCTGGAACTCAAAGACGTCGCGTGGGAGAGCTCTCGAATTGGACTCCTTGCAACGGGTCTCATTACGGCGTATTTGGCTGGGGTTGTGGGCCTTTGGGGCACTTTACAAGTTGTAAAAAAGGGACGTCTCGAGGTCTTCACTATTTACTTGGTGGCTTTGGGGATTTTCATATTGTGGACTTGGGTGTAGAGAGGTTGTCATGAGTAAAAAAAATACGGCGGTCTCTGAGACTTGGCGGCTTTTAATT
>JAPKGD010000326.1 GCA_026648125.1 Bdellovibrionales bacterium
CGCTGCTCGTAGGCGCGTTTGACCGGGCGTTGCGGTGTGAAGCCCCAGCGCGCCAAGTACCTGCGAACCGTACGCACCGGCAAATCCACCAAAAACATCTGCTTGATCGCCGCACGCACGGCCTGGGCGCTCCACAGCGCAAACTTCAGTTTCAACTGGTCGGGTGTTCGATCCACCAACTCTTTCGCGATGCGTTCTTCCTGCGCCAGCGTCAGGGCTCGCCCGCTGCCTTCAGGCCGACCGCGCTGACCGTCTTTCAACGCAGCCGCACCTCGCTCGGCGTGGGCTTTGGCCCAGTTGTGAACCGTCAGCCGATTGATCCCAAGTTCAGCGGCGACAGCCGTTTGGCTATGCCCGCGCCCCAGCATCCGAATCACCGTCCGCCGCATCTGCTCGCGCGCTGCGGGCTCAAGCTTTCTGACATCGATCTTTTCCATGTCAGAAGTATACAGTTGTTTACTATTTTAGGGCCGGGTTAATAATGAGCAGTTTGAAAGCGAACGCCCCGACAGCAAGGAGTCCGCTGTCCACGACATTTACTTCTATGGGCTGTGGCCGCTCTACGATGACTTCATCGAGCACAAACTTGTTGGCAAATGGGCGCTTACTCGTGAGGGTCGTACTTGGGTTGCCCGTATCGTTCTATTTCTTCACTCTGGGTTGCCTTACCGGTACCTGAGAGTCACCGGGTTCGCCCGAATTCCAGTAATACTGCTTTCTCTCGCAACTCTTGGCTGGTTTGGCCGCTTCTGGCGTCGTCGCCTATGGCGTGGCGGTGACGAATCGATCTGGCCGTTTTACTCCCGGAGCGAATATGAGGCTGTGCTAAAAAACCCTGTATTCATGCGCGGTGCCGCCCACCCCATCATTCCACCGGACCTGTCGCGGCAAGCCGCGCCAGATCGGTGAATTCAGACGTTGGACCTCACAATGAACGCCATCCTCCGCTCTCTTCTAATCGTAGTTGCTTTGGTGTGCTCACCCGTGTTTGCGGCGGTGCAGGACTTCGCCAATGCCGAGGAATTAGGGCGTTGGATAACGTACTACTACACGAAACCAGAGCCTCACCGAGTCGCCGAAGCGATCCGCGCCGCCAGTTCCCAAGGTTTCATGAAAAACGGACAAAAAGCTCCGCCTTTCATCGGGTTCATCGCCGGGGTAATGTCCAAGAACCCATCAATAGCCCAATCTCTCGCTGAGCAACTCACATCACTACCTGAAGTTGACCAACCAGTGGTTATCCTGGGTGTCTGGTACTCGGCATATCCTGAGGCGAAACCGCTTCTGGAGCGGCTCACGAAATCCATGCCGAAACACAAGGAGATGATTGACCACCTTTTGGCCAATGGTCGTCCGAGTCTGCTGGACTTGCCGCTGGAGCAAGGCCCCTGGGTGCTTGACGCACTCTGGGGCAATTTCATGGCAACCGGTGATGACACTCCGGTCACCAGAATCATTTCCGCTCTGCCGTGGATCAACGTCCGCGGCGATGCTCCCCGTCTCTTGGTTGGTGGTGCCGCCAGATGGTCACTCATTTCAAACGCCATCCAACATAAGCCGGTAATGACAACATGCCGAAAGGAACTGGTATCTCAGCCAAAGGAAGTAACGGAAGTTTTGCGTGAGATAATTGCGGAAGCAGAAAAGGACATGAGGGAGGGTAAGACGCGGTGAGGTCCAACCCATCAATCCACAGGACGCTGCGCGATGAAGCCGCGCAGCGCCTGTGATTTCAAACGTTAGGCTTTATCGAGGACTCGGTGGTGGGCGAAACCAATTCTTTATGGCTGGTGCGAAGAGAATGATGGCTGGTTGCCTCAGACCTAACACTACACAGTCGAGCAAGACAGCCAAAAACTGCGCTTGTGGCTCCCTACGCTGCTGCGCAGCTCGGACCACCCATCACTTACACGTTAGCCTTCTTAACATGGCAAAACTAACGCAAGAACAGTTGCTGTTTCTTAAGTCTCAGCATATCTCGCCATCATTGGTTTTCGATGCATCAGGTTATTCAAGGGCAGATCGAGCCTTAATCATGGAGAGGGAAGGTAAATTATTTTATTTTGGAGATGCTTTGTGCAAGAAAGCTGGGCACAGCCTTAGAACAAAATCTGGCCATTGCATTCAGTGCAATACATCAAATATTGCCTATCAACTTCGAAGCTCTGCAACTGGTTTTGTGTATCTTGCTTTCTCCCCAAGCACAAAGTTTGTGAAGGTTGGCTACAGCAAACACCACCCTCAAGAGCGTGCCGAATTTTTACGAAATGAGGCTTATGGAAATCTGCGGGACTGGGATGTAAAAAGAGTTGTGAGATTTGAAAAAAACGCTGGCCGAGTTGAGTTTTCTATTCACGCAAAGCTTGAGCCATATCTGAGGCCAGTTGTTTATAAGCGTGCAAACGGCCAAATAGTTGAATGTCGTGAAATATTTTGCTGCGACCTTGAGTTAGCCAAAAGAGAGTTTGATGCAATTACAACTAAAAAAGCTTGAGCTGCATAAGGCTAACCTTCTGGCCAAGCGGGACAGCAGAAACATGGCTCTTTGTTTCCTCACCCACCCACGCGCCACGGCCTCTTACCTTCAACATTAGCCGTCTTATGCCACTCGCCGCAGAACTTGATGAGCTCACGACCTGGGTAAAGCGCCTTCAATCTATTGGGATGCGGACACTGGGCAGTGCCGGCGCGTCCATGTATATCCTCGATTTCGTCATGACTGGGGCGGTTAAGCGATCCTTGAGTTTGGCAAGCGGCATGCTGAGCATGGTGCAAGCACAGAATATGGTTTGCTCTCGTGCAATCCTTCGAATGCAACTCGATACCGTCAGTTGCCTACTTTCGTACTCCTACGTTAATGACCCTGAAGAAATGGCAAAAGCCTTGATTGGTGGCACACCGATTAAGAAGTTCAAGAGTCGCGACGGAAAGGCTAACATGGCGCTCAACCCCGCTCGCTTCGCTCTCTGGATGCTGCGCAATACAGCCGCGTAGCGCCGGTTAGCTCGACGTTATACGGCATAGGAGCTACTACATGAATCAAGAAGAACTCAAGGCCGTTTTTGATAAGCAAGCCTCTGGCTATGAGGACCAGCAAAGGAAACTTGCGCCAATTCACGAAGGTCTCTACTTTCAACTCGAATGGATTCTTTCAGAACTACCACAGGCTGCCCGCATGCTTTGTGTCGGCTTGGGCGCTGGCGCAGAGCTTTCCTATTTGGCCAGAAGGTTTCCGAACTGGAGATTCACCGCTGTTGAACCATCCGGCGCAATGCTTGACGTATGCCGCCAAAGAGCCGAAAGAG
The DNA here is from genome assembly GCA_026648125.1 of Bdellovibrionales bacterium. Taxonomy (GTDB): domain Bacteria; phylum Bdellovibrionota; class Bdellovibrionia; order Bdellovibrionales; family UBA1609; genus JAIBAM01. The sequence continues at coordinate 3,306 of JAPKGD010000326.1, forward strand.
AGGGATTTATTTCTCGCTGTGATTTTCATGAAGGATACGTGGAATCGCTACCAGACATTGAACTTCATGATGCAGCCACTTGTTTCATGGTCTCTCAGTTCATGCTCGATCATGGGGAACGATCCGG
>JAPKGD010000327.1 GCA_026648125.1 Bdellovibrionales bacterium
CTTGCTCTTTTACAAGCGCGAGGGCTGCGGCACCATCTCCAGCCTCGCTGATCTCAAACCGATAACTGGGAAGGGTGGAAGTTAATACCGTCGCCACCGAACTTCTCAGTTCGGCTTCGTCATCAACTATTAAGACTTTGAGTTCGTTCAGCATAAATTGTCTCCATGGGTTCCTGTTCGGCCTCAATCAATGGCAGAGCAAATCCAAAACGTGTTCCCTTGCTTGGTTCACTCCGTACAAAAACTCGACCGCCGTGTAATTCAACAAAATATTTCACTAGGTAAAGTCCCAATCCAGAGCCCTTCGTCGAAAGCGAATGCCCTGCGCCCCTGTAGAACTTGTCGAAAATTTTTGCCTGTTCTTCGGCAGGGATTCCGGGGCCGGCGTCCGTAACTGTGACAAAGACCTGATCTCCAATTTCTCGGGAGGAGATCACGACCGCGCTTCCTTCTGGGCTATACTTAATCGCATTCTCGACGAGATTCAAGATGACTTCCTGAATGAGATCAGGGTCCACATCGATGGCAAAGATGGGTTCAAGGTTTGTATCAATTCGAATATTCTTTGCCTCAGCCAGCGGCTTGAGCTGCTGATTCACTTTAAAGACAAGCTCATTAATGTCGGTGGGTTCTTTGTTGATTCGGAAGTCTCGTGACTCAATGCGACTCACGCGCAAAATGGATTGAATGTAGCGGTGCAGCTCCATGCTCTCTTGGCGGAGGGCGAGTAATCCTTTTTGAATGTCAGGACTCGGGTTGGCGCTCAAAAGACGATCACAAATGGCCTGAATTTTTGCGATGGGAGTTTTTAAGTCGTGACTGAAGAGGCTGACAAAATTGTTTTTGAGTTGCTCAATTTCTTCAAGGTAGCGTTTGTCCTGCTCCAACCTCCAGTTGAGGTTTTCTTGAACGGTGAGCTGATATCCCACAAAGACCATGTAAGTCACGAAGAGCTGAACGAGTGGGGCAAGGAGAGGTAGCCAAATAAAGTGACTATCAAAGGCCCAAAGTGTTCCAGCGGTAAGGGCCAGGCCCATCCACAGGATCAGCACAAGTGCCACAGATTGGGGGTAATACCGCATGACCAGTGTGGCGATCAGAGAGAGGAACAACAGGTAAATTGCAATAAGCCAAGCGGGCGGTCGCAAAATCCATTTGTTTCCAATGACATTATCGGTGACCGTCGCGACCAGCTCCGCCCGAGTGAGCGGTCCCACAGGCGTAGAGTAGATGTGGCCGTCGAGATCTCTCGTTCCTATGATCACGATTTTGTCTTTAAGGATCTGGCGCGCTCGAGCCGGCCTTGCAAGAAGTTCTTTGGCTTCCACAGATGGAAATGTCGCTTCTCGCCCCTGGTAATTAATCAAACCCGTTTCACCTACGAGAATGGGGGGGGACTCTTTGATCTTTGCATTGACCGAGCCAGCGAGACGCAGAGCTAAATGTGGAACTTGTACGAGTGGCGAGGAAAATCTTCGTACGACTCCATCTTCATCAGCGAAGAAGTCAACGAGGCCGGCATTCTTTCCGTAGGTGGATACAAATGCCGGAAAATTTGCGCGACCGTCGTTATCTAGTCGAGCGGCCCAAACGACTCTTGAATCATAAAGCGCCGGACGCTCAACGGGGTCAGGAATCGGGCCTATGGAGCCGGTCGGAAAGAAAAAAGTGACTCCGATTGACTTGGGTTCAGAAGCGTTCACCAGTTCAAGTAGCTGCTGCCATGTTGAGGCCGTCCAAAAGAAACTATCCGTGAACGCCGAAATTTCTTTGAGCGGGCGTAAAATATTTTTTTCTCGCCCTGAAAGGCGCGCCCAGTCCTCTTGGTTTAAATAGACGAGGACGAAGGGGGACTCTTTTATCTGTGGTCCGCGCATTTGAAATCGGAGATCAAACTTAGCACTCGAGTCCACGAGGGCGATGGTCATGCCAATAGACCAGCAAATCAGGCTCCTGAGCCAGATACCCCGGAGCCGAAAGCTCCAACGTCCCCAAATAAATGCGGCGGCTCGAGCCCGCCTCAAAAGATCGCTATTCCACATGGCTGACGCAACGTAGCAATGAGGGGCTAAAAATTCAATAAATTCAGCTAAAAATTTGGTAATTTCCACGGCCTATGAAGACTATTCGTGGTTTAAATGCCCTTCCTCAGCCGCTTTCGGGCTCATGTCTGGCGCTGGGCAATTTTGATGGTCTGCATCTGGGGCATCAGGCTCTGATTCGAGGGGTTCTCGAAGGGGCTAAGCGCTGGGGGGTCCCCTCTGTTGTGCTTACATTTGATCCTCATCCTGTCCAGGTCCTGCGGCCGGAGTTGGAGTTTAAGCCCCTGTTTAAGAGGGATGACCTGGTTCATCAGCTCTCAAAGTGGGGTGTTGAGATGGTCATTCTCGAGCCTTTTACGCCTCAGCTGGCGGCTCTTTCGGCTGAAGATTTTGTGAAAGGTAGGTTGGTTCAGGTTCTCCATCCCAAAGAGGTAGTGGTGGGACAGGACTTCGCCTTTGGCAAGGGGCGAGAAGGTCGCATTGAAACCCTTAGATTGTTGGGTTCAACAGAGGGATTTGAGTTATTCGCAGTGCCGCCCGTGATGGTGGATGGACAGCGCGTCTCGAGTTCGGTCATTCGTGAGGCTCTTCGGATGGGACAACCGGAAAAGGCAGCATTGCTTCTCGGGCGCCCATTCAAGGTGACCGCCAAGGTGGAGTCGGGCGCGGGACGCGGGCGAGGTCTTGGGATTCCTACCGCGAATATGACGATTAGAGACGTTCAAATTCCTCGGCCCGGAGTTTATGTGAGCCAGGTTCCATGGGAGGGTAAGTCGTTACCTGCGGTCACCAATGTGGGAATTGCACCGACCTTTAATTCAAAATCGACGGGTATTCGCTTAGAAACCCATATCTTAGACCAGAACCTGCACCTCAGCGGTGTCCAACTCGACGTGGAGTTCATATCCTATCTTCGGGAGGAGCGCCGATTTGATTCTGTGCAAGAGTTGGTCGTTCAGATACGCCAAGACATAGAAGCTGCACGAAAATTTCGGACGAAATAATTTGTGAAATGGGCAGTGATTGGCCAAGGGATACTAAAAATCCGTTTTGAGACCCTCTCAAAGCTGCTGGCAAGTTCGGGGATTGAAAACACACTTGAGCTGGTCGATTGTGAGGAGAGTGACCTTCCAAAAAGGCTCGAGACCTTACAAAGCCAGGTGGACCAGATTCGTATTGAAGCTCCCTTTGGCAGAACATCAGTTGAACTTTTCAAAAGCCAAACAATGATGGTGGCCGCGCTTGGTGCCGCAGACAGTCTCATTCGGCGTTCGGATGGTTGGTGGCTCAACGCCAGTTTTTTTTACGGTTTGAATCAGGCTTTTTCGCGGCATGGGGCGCAAATGGATTTAAAAGGCGAAGTTCTTATTGTCGGCACCGGAGCGGC
>JAPKGD010000328.1 GCA_026648125.1 Bdellovibrionales bacterium
AGCCATCCCCTCTGGAATAGATTTCAAAACAGCTTCACCGAGAGCATCAATGAGCTCTTTTTTGTAGTGCCGCCGCCGATAAACCAGACCGACCTCTCGCGCCGGAGAAGGGCGCTCAAATTCAACAATTTGGCTGTGTCGGCCATGCGAATGGGACGCCAGTTGAGGCACAAGGGTATACCCACCATATGCATCCACAAGACTTTTTAGGGTCTCAATACTTCCACTTTCGAATTGAAAGTTCTTTCTCATCTCTCCGCCCTGCTTTAACGAGCAAATATCCAGAACTTGATTTCGAAAACAATGGCCCTCATTTAAAAGCCAAATATCATCGTATTTTAGACCAGAATACTTTGCCCGCTTCAAACGAGACAGAGGATGATCCTTGTGGCTCAACAATAAAAAGGGTTCATAATAAAGTGCACGCTCCTCGATCTGCGAAATCTTTAATGGAGTTGCAAGAATTCCCACGTCAATCTCATCCGAATTTAATGCCTCTATAATCTGATGGGTTTGCATTTCAGTAATTATCAGTTTTAGCTCTGGCATTTTTTGTTTCACCGTTGGTAAAAGTCGGGGCAATAAATAAGGCGCGATCGTAGGGATAATACCCAGCGACAACTCTCCAGATATTCCATGGCTTAAGTTGGCCTCTACAATTGTGTTAATCTTCCGCGCCTCAAAAACCACCGCCTGAATTTGCTCAATCAGCTGCTCACCCACTGCCGTGAGAAGAATCGGCTTCTTTGTTCGGTCAAACAGTCGTACGCCAAGAACTTCTTCAACTTTCTGGATCTGCATACTTAAGGTTGGCTGAGTGACATGGCAGGCCTCAGCCGCCTTGGCAAAATGGCCGTGTTTATGCACCGCCAAAATGTACTCAAGTTGGGTCAATGAAAAGTTCAGTTTTGAGACCATTTTACACCTCTAATCCAATATACTCTGAGATGAGCCCGTTCATAGCCATTATCTATCAGTTCATATTTTTAATCAATTTAACAATATTGCCTGAAGGACATATTCTGGCTCGGATAGCACACAAATCGAAGTGGCTCGTTTTAACGGACCCTTACTAAGGAGGACAGAACATGACAACTCTCATTAACAGCACCATCCCCGACTTTAAGCTTCAGGCTTATCATGGTGACAACTTCAAGACGGTCACTCGGGATGATCTTAAGGGTAAGTGGAGCATTTTCTTCTTTTACCCAGCTGACTTTACTTTTGTTTGCCCCACGGAGCTCGGTGACCTTGCGGACAAATACAGCCAACTCAAGGAGATGGGCGTTGAGGTGTATTCAGTGAGCACAGATACTCATTTCGTCCACAAAGCATGGCATGATGCTTCTGAAACCATTAAAAAAATTAAATATCCTATGCTCGCCGACCCCACTGGGCACCTCTCACGAGCATTTGGAGTTCACATCGAAGAAGAAGGTCTCGCATACCGCGGCACATTTCTCGTAGATCCAGAAGGAAAGATTAAAATTGCTGAAGTGCATGACAACGGAATTGGCCGCAATGCGGATGAGCTCGTTCGTAAAGTTCAAGCCGCTCTTTTTGTAGCGAGCCACCCCGGTGAAGTCTGCCCAGCCAAATGGCGCCCAGGAGAAAAGACGTTAAAGCCCGGCTTGAATTTAGTCGGTAAAATTTAACTTAGTCAAAGAGGAGGCTCTTGTGTTGGACTCAGATCTAAAAAAGCAACTTGAAGAAGTCTTTGCCCCCATTGATAAAGATATCGAGTTGGTTGTGGATCTGAGTCAACATCCAGACCAGGGCGAACTCCTCAATCTATTGGAAGGGGTGAGCGAAGCTCACCCTCGAATTAAAGTCACAAAGGCGATCTCTGGACCTGGATCATCTTCACCCATTCCTCGTTTTCGCATAAAGAGTAATGGCCAGCCCACTGGGATCACTTTTTCGGGTATACCGGGCGGCCATGAGTTTAGCTCATTGGTTCTCGGTATTTTAAATTCCTCTGGCAAAGGGAAAATGCCCGACCCCGTCCTCGCAGAACGCATCAAACGATTAAAGGGACCTGTTCGCGTGAAAACCTACATTTCACTTTCATGCGAAAACTGCCCGGACGTCGTTCAAGCCCTCAATCAAATGGCACTTATTAATGAGAATTTTCAACATGAGATGATCGATGGTGCTTATGTTCCGGATGAAATTGCGGCCCTCAATATTCAAGGCGTGCCCAGCGTCGTTGCGGACAATAAATTGATCAGCTCAGGGAGAGTCACCCTCATTGATCTCATTGCCAAACTTGAGCAACACTTTGGAACAGAAGAAAGTCCGGTGAAATCGACCCGTGACTTAGGTAAAGTCGATGTGGCTGTGATTGGGGGCGGACCCGCAGGAGTTTCTGCCGCTATTTACACAGTAAGAAAGGGACTCACTACCGCCCTCATTGCTGAGCGCATTGGTGGACAGGTCCAAGAAACTAAAGGAATTGAGAACCTGATTGGTGTGACCTATACAGAGGGGCCCCAGCTCGCCAGTCAGCTTGCTCAACACGCAAGCACCTATCCCATCCAAATGCTCGAGCATCGAAGGGTTAAGCACATTTCAAAGGAGCCAGGGCCAAAGATCATTGAGTTTGAAAGTGGCGAAAAGCTTTATGCCAATGCCGTGATTGTATCTACGGGAGCAAAATGGAGAGAGCTCTCCGTACCCGGAGAGAAAGAATATATTGGTCGCGGTGTTGCCTTCTGCCCTCATTGCGATGGCCCCTTTTACAAAGGTAAGAAAGTCGCCGTGATCGGAGGAGGAAACTCCGGCGTCGAAGCCGCTATTGATTTAGCTGGAATCGTTCGTGAGGTTGTTATTTTCGAATTTAACCCTGAATTGAAAGCGGATAGTGTCCTCGTTAATAAACTTCGCTCGTTGCCTAATGTTTCTATCGTGACTAATGCAAAGACCGAAGAAATTCGTGGAGACGGACAGAAGGTCACTGGTCTTAGCTATGTTGATCGCAATTCAAATGAAAAGTTGAACCTGGACCTCGACGGTGTCTTTGTGCAAATTGGCCTAATTCCCAACAGTCAATTCCTTAAAGGAGTGGTTGAATTAAGTCCTTTTGGAGAAGTGATCGTCGACGAAAAAGGTCGTTCTTCTACCCCTGGAATTTACGCAGCGGGAGACGTGACTACGACTCCCTATAAGCAGATTATTATTGCTATGGGCGAGGGCGCAAAGACGGCCCTTGCGGTCTTTGAAGACCGAATGAAGGCATAGTCGAGTTGTTCGACACGAAAATATTTTGCTTTCAGCCCGCCTTCGGCCGATGATTTGATCCATGTCTGAACGGCGGCCTCAAAATCTAGCAATCCTTTGTCTACTGCTTTCTGTTTTAGTTCTTGGCTGGAGTGCTATTAGCCCAACTGATAGGTACACGTGGTATCTTGAAGTCGCGCCC
>JAPKGD010000329.1 GCA_026648125.1 Bdellovibrionales bacterium
TCTCGATGTTCACGGTGGCCCGCCGGAATCTGCCAATGAGAGCCCACGCCATCAGTTTCACCTTCGATCCTACTGGGATCCGACTCGCAATCTCCAAGTCAATGCGGCCGTGTACTATGTGGGCGAGGCCGAAAGCGTAGGCGTAGGGGAGTACTGGCGCACCGACCTTGGTGTGTCCTGGCGTCCGACCAAGCACCTCCAATTGAGTGTGTGGGGCCAGAACCTGACGGAAGATCAGCACCTGGAATTCCGCAGCCCTCCATCCCTTACCCGTACCGAGGCTGAAGTCCCGAGAGGGGTCTACGGTAAGATCACCTTCCGTTGGTAGTTGGGCGGAGAGTCGAAACTGAATCCATGCGGAACGGTTGGCCCATACTCCTGTGCTTCCATTTGTTCCTGACTGTGCCGAGCCTGGTGCGCGGGAATGATGAGCCCGTCGATCCCGAAAAAGCCGCCAAGGTCAAGGCCGGTTACCTCTACAACTTCACTAAATTTGTTACATGGCCCGAGAAGACGTTTGCGCGACCAGACGCGCCATTGGTCATCGCTATCGTTGGTCAATCGCAGATCGATGAGATCCTAAAGGAAGCTGTTGAGGGCAAGGCCGTCCAGGGCCATCCCATTCAGCTTCGAGTCTTCGAAAGTTACGACGAGAAAGCACGCGAAGCGCTCAGGGAGTTCCACATGCTCTTTCTGACGGGAAATGAACGGCAAGCCGATATCCTGAAGGATGTGAAGGGCCGGAGCGTTCTTACCGTTTCGGATACCGCCGGTTTCGCCGAGAACGGAGGCATGATCGAGCTGTTTCTGAAGGAGCGCAGCATTGCCATGCGAGTCAATGCCAAGGCTGCGCAGGCAGAAAAATTGAGCATCAGTTCCAAGCTTCTTCGCCTTGCGGAAGTGATCGAATCCCCGAAGGAGAAGTAGCCGTACGTAGAGAGGTGCATCGTGGGCGGTTTTCGCGACTTTTATGACGTAAAGCGGATTTTAAATTCAGAAGTGAGCAAGCGCACAAAAATTGAATTTGAAGTCCAAGGGCGACCCAAGCACCTCTATTCAATCTTCCGCAAAATGCAGATCAGAAATATCGATTACGAACAAGTCTATGATATTTTGGCGTTCCGCGTGTGTGTGGGGACTGTTTCGGAATGCTATGAAATTCTAGGTGTAGTCCATGCATTGTGGAAGCCAATTCCCGGTCGGTTTAAAGACTTTATCGCCATGCCCAAAAACAACAACTATCAGAGCCTTCACACCACGGTGATTGGACCTGGCGGAGAGAGAATTGAAATTCAGATTCGAACCTTTGATATGAACCAGGTGGCTGAGCGAGGAATTGCGGCTCATTGGGCTTACAAAGAAGGTGACGACGATGGCGCTACGGGAGCCGATGCGGAGGCAGCTCAGAAATTCAATTGGCTGCGAGACCTGGTGGCGATGCATCAGCAGACCCACAGCTCCGATGAATTTCTTGAAAACGTAAAATCAGATTTATTTGAGTCGGAGATTTACGTATTTACTCCTCGAGGAGACGTCAAAGAGTTTCCCGAAGGAGCTACGCCCATTGATTTTGCCTTCTCTGTACATACCGATGTGGGAAATAAAATCGTTGCTGCACGAGTCAACGGTAAACTTGTCACTCTAAAACACAAACTGAAAAATGGTGACACTGTGGAGGTCATCACATCCAAGAATCAGCATCCTTCCAAAGATTGGCTGAAATTTTGTGTTACGACTCGAGCTAAATCTAAGATTCGCGCTCATGTCAAAGCGGAACAGAGAAAAAGGGCCATGCAGTTGGGGCAGGAGTTGCTTGAACGAAGTTTTAGAAAGTTTGGTGCCTCCGCTCAAAAACAGCTGCACGGAGCTGAATTTGAAAAGCTGTTAAAGGATGAAGGGTGTTCTATTCTCGAAGATCTGTATGTCAAGGTGGGTTACGGAGCCATCACGCCCCAGCAGATCATTTCTCGATTGATGCCGTCCACTTCGGCGGCACCGGCTAAAGAAGAAGAGCAATCGTTTTTACAAAAAGCATTTAAAGCAGCGGTTCAAAGAACCAAGAAATCTTCCTCTTTGATTCGAGTCGATGGGATGGATGATGTTCTTGTGCGATTTGCCAAATGCTGTTCGCCTATCCCAGGTGATTCCATAGTTGGGTTTATCACCTTGGGTCGAGGCATAATGATCCACAGGGCGGATTGTTCAAAGGCCTTTGAGCTTGATCAGGCTCGGCGCATCGACGTGGAGTGGAGCGGGGACACTCGACCAGATGTGGGGCGCCTCGTACGCATTCGAGTGGTCAGCCATGATGTTCCAGGCTTGTTAAAGGACATGACTGAAGTTTTCTCTTCCCATGGAGTTAATATTCACAACGCTCAGGCGCGGACGACCAAGGATCTCAAAGCCATTTGTACATTTGACGTCACAGTGCGGGACACCAAGCAACTCTCAGAGTTGATGTCGGGGCTTATTAAACTCAAGGGAGTCATTGGGGCAACCCGAATTACCCACTCCTGATCGGACCCATTCAAGGCAAGCTCACATTTGAAGATTTAAAGGGCTTTTTTATTCCATTTCCGCAGGGATGGATGGAGCAGCAATTGCAAAAGAGCAGGTGCTCAGGAATATTGTGGTCCTTCGAACCACGGAGCAAGGGATGTTTAGAAAAAATGCCTGTAGTGTAAAGAAGTTGGGCGGCCATTTCTTATTGATCCTTTCTTTTGCTCTGCCATGGATTCAATTTTCGAGTCCAGCCCTCGCTTCCTCCAGCCGAATGGATGCTGCTTCGGGCTGTATTCTCTTGCTTCAAGGGCGCTGGCCTGAGTTGGTCGCTGATGGTTTAGATGTTTTGGGCCGCAGACAACTCTCCAAACTGATCTATGCGTCAATTGAGGACAAACTAGAGTCACTGGAATTCATCGAAGAATTACCAGATGACTTTAGACTTTTGCTGGCCCTGGATCCAGGTGCAAAGCGGACTCTCGGAACAATGCTTAACGATGATCTCAAAAGTGGCACGGATATGATGTCTCAAAGAGGTGTGTTTGATGCCGTAGAAAAGGCAGAAAGAATTCTCTTAGATTTCTCAGGGTCTCTAACGGCAAATATCTCTCCGCCGGCGAATCCTGCCGAACTCTTCAATTCTGCCTACCTAGACGGAGTGTTTAGTGATTTTCAAAAATTTCTTCCCAGAGCGATTATTTCTCCTGGAGTAAGTCCTGCGGAAGACGTTGAACGCGGAATTCTTGAAGACCGGAAGTTGCTTTCTTTGAATCGTAAGGACCGTGAAGCTGTTTATGCGCTAAAAGCAATTGCCGAATCGGCGGCGTTGATCGAACGCAAAGATCTTGTCGTCATAGCTGTGGCGCGCCTTCTTCAGTATCGGCAGTTTTCCGCGGCTGCCGAGGTTGCGCTTAAGT
>JAPKGD010000033.1 GCA_026648125.1 Bdellovibrionales bacterium
TTCGCTCGCTTCATTTTACCTGCGCTGCCCCCCCTTCTACTCCTGGTCGTCCTCTGGTTGGAACGGCTCAGCCAGGTAACATGGCGGTTTGGCCCAGGGATCAACAATAAGACTCTGCCGGTTGCGGCGGTGATGCTGTTGGCTATTCAACCGCTGCTCATGTCAAGCTGGTTGGGAATTTTACTACGGGGAGCATAAAACAATCTTTGCTCACAACGGCGGGGCTTTTGACTTTAACTTCGTCCTAGAAGAGATCGTTAAGAAGTCAGGACGCAAGCATTTCACGCTTGAGGGAGTTCTCCCTAGAGGTTCAAGCTTTCTCTCAATCAAGATCAAAAACCGGAAGACCGGAGCGGTTCTTACTTTCCGCGACTCTTTAGCCCTTCTACCATTCGCCCTCAAGAATCTCACCGATAGCTTTAAGACCGACGCCGCAAAGGGCGAGTTCGATCACTCGAAGAAGAAGAACCCCTACGATCCGAAGCTTCAGGAATATCTAAGGGATGACTGTCTCGGGCTCTATCAGGTTCTTGAAAAGTATTTCGCCTGGAGCCTGATTCGCGGATCGGGCGTGAGCTATACAATTGCCTCTCAAGCCCTCAAGGTGTTCCGCACCACGCTTAAACGCAAGATTAAGGGATGCCCGAGGAACGTCGATGAGTTTGTGCGAAGGGCTTATTTCGGTGGGAGGACTGAGATTTTCAGGCCGTATTTCAACGATAAAAGCGGCGTGAGTGTTTATGACATAAATTCTCTTTACCCTTCCGTCATGAGGGATTTCGAGTTTCCGACGAACTTCAAGAAATTCACCCATATATATGACCCCAAGGCGTTTGGTTTTTATGAGGCGACTGTCCGGGTTCCGAAAGGAATGTACGTTCCCCCTTTAGGACTCATGCTTTCGATTGACGAGAAAACGAAGAAGGCCGAGCCCGCAGCGGATTCTAGGAGCGGAAAGTTCATTTTCCCTACGGGTGAGTTTTCCGGCGTCTGGTCAACAATCGAGCTTGAGTACGCAAGAAGCCTTGGCGTAAAAATCGTGAAGACCGGGCGAGGCGCGGTTTTTGAGAACGGTGGCTATATCTTCAAGCCATTTGTGGAAAGCCTCTGGGAGATCAGAAAAAATTCCGCCAAGGATTCCGTCGATAGCTTCATTGCGAAGCTTCTCCTCAATTCTTGTTACGGAAGATTCGGTCTGAACCTTGAGCGCGAGAAGCTGGAATACGACGATGGGCTCGGCCTTGGAACTCCTTCTGAGTATGAATTTGAAACCAATGAGGAGCTTCACGGCAGGAAAGTTATCGCACGATTCTTGCGCTCAAAAGAGCGCATCTCAAGTTTTACGAACGTGGCGATTGCGGCGTGGGTGACGGCTCACGCGAGAATCAGGATGCACAAGCACTACATGAAGCATCAAAACAATCTTTATTATACAGACACCGATTCTGTCTTCGTTTCTTGCGAAATGGAATCCTCTCCCGAGCTTGGTGAGTTCAAATACGAGTACAAAGCCGAAGAAGCTTGTTTCCTTCTTCCCAAAACCTACGCCCTCTCCGGTATCAAGGGTTTGAAGGATAAGAAGGGTCTTGAGACCACGCACAAGGCCGTCATTAAAGGCATTGCACGGGAGGCCGTGAAGATGAGGGGAGTCTCCGTCGATGATCTTTTAGATATGCTGGAAGGTGATATGAAGCGCCTCAAGCCCGAGATCATACCCATCAAGTTCCACCTGAAGCCGAGAATGAGCCGCGTTAAGACCGCCATGCGGAAGGGCACCTTTCTTCACGTCGAAGGAGGCAGGGAGAAGGTCATCAAAAGCAGGTACGATAAACGAGTCATTGTTATAAAAAACGTAAAGGGTAAAGAGGTTTACGATACGGAGCCGATTCATATTGAAAAAGGGATTGCCGTGAATTATATAGGCTCAAGTTTGAACATCAGGCTTGAGAAGAAGCGCGGGAAAAAGAAATCCGTGACTATTAAGGTGGAGGGGAAAAATGGTGAATCCAAGAGTGGGAAGGGCATTCCTTACAAGAGACGGTCAAATGGCCGTGATCCAAGGGACTTACTGGAGTCCGACGCGCCGATTGTGGGATTTTCAAGGGTTGATTAACGGTGTTTACCATAGCTGGCACGCGAACGGCGCGAGTGGTAGCGGCTTAAAGGACTATGATTTAGTTGAGATGATAGAGGGCGAGAAGCAAGAGACTGTAATGAAGACAGTTAAGCTCACGCACCCTGGCTTGAATCAAGGTCAGCCCTTGGTGGTACAGTGTGAGAGGCCGGAACTTTTGACGGAGTACCTGTTTCAAGACGTAGTGGTGGAGACGTTGAAATGAAGCGCAAGTTTGTCGTCGTTTTCGAGAATCGCGTCCTTTACACTTCGGAAGTTGAGGCCGAGACGCCCTCAGAGGCGGAAGCTATGGTTCTCAGGAAACAGTTCCGTGCGGATCATCCTGACAATAGGTTCTTAACCGAAGAGTGGTCTCATATTGATACACAGGACGTGGGAGCCGCCTCCAATGAGGTTTGATCCCCATAAAACGTGGATTATTTATCAGTGTGTAGTGAGCTTTTCCTGCATAGCTCTTGTCGCGGTGAATGCGTGGATGGCTTTTCATGTGGTGAAGTTTTTTAAGCGATTGAGCGTGGTAGTAAATATTGAAAATTTGGAAGCGAGGGTAAAATGGAAGAATATGTAACCAATGTTTTTGCGCTGATCGGTTTGTGTCTGTTATGCTACGTTGTGGGCAGATTTATGTTTTGGCCCTTTGTGACATGGATAAGTGAGGGACTTAACGGAGGCGTGGACGAGGGGGAAGCTTATGAAGCCGAACTTCAAGCTACACTGGAGGGGCTTCAGAGGCAGCTCGACGATCAGGAGATAAGGACTGACGGCGTGGAGACGCAAGGGAATGAGAACACGAACTCGCTTAAGGGTTTGAACCATAGAGTAGTGGAGACTGAGAAAACGTTCCTCTACTTTGAGAAGAAGTTTTCTGAAATTTATGCCAACCTCAAAGCCAACAATGATATTTTAAGCTCTCACTTTAAGCGCATTTCTTCTATAGAGTTTGAGACCGCAAAACTTCAGGAGTCCTTTGATCTTCACCGAGAGAGCTTCGAGCGATTACTCGAAGTCCTGGGTGGCACCGCTAAAAAGAAGATCATCACGAAAGGTAAGTCCTCATGAAACAAGAAGACGTTCTTCATGAGCTTCAATTCATCATCGACTCCACCACGAGGATGAACAAAAACTTCGACAAAATGCTTCACGGGCCAGCCCTTCACCCTAATACGGTTGCCGTCATTGGGGCTCTTAAGGAATATTTCGGCCCGCTAGAGAAGCACCTACAGCATATTACTGGTGCGGTGCTTGAAAACCTCACTCAGCTTAACGTCGAGAACGGACGCCTCCGTGAAGCCCTCAAGAATCAATGTGAGTGCGGCGCTCTTGAGCTGAATGCTCAGTGCGGGGGATGCGAACTTTTGGAGGAGCTGGAAAAATGCGAACAGAAATAGGTGTTATTGAATCCGCCACCTTCGGCATCGGCGGCTATCAGGACTGTGTGCTCGTCTTTCGCTTCCAGATCAGTATGAAAGCCTCCGGCGTTGCCGTCCTTAAGGAGTGTGGCTGGTTCCACGTCACGGAGGAAGAACTTAAGAAAACCCCAGGCCATTACTGGTGGACGCATGAAGATCGCATTCTTTCGACGGGGAAAGCGGCGTGGGAAGTCGCGGAACTTATGCGGGACGCGAAGGTGGATTCTTTTGACAAGCTCAAGGGGAAGCCCGTCGAGGTGTGGTTTGAAGATTTATCGGGTGCCTGTCGGGGCTTCAGAATTTTGAAGGAGGCCATTTTATGAAAGAACAATCAATCACGGAACTTGTCTCTACCATTCATTCCATGGCCCGCGATAAAGGCTGGTGGTCTCAACCCCGCTCCGCCCCCGAGATTCATATGCTCATCGTCACGGAGATCGCGGAGGCGACGGAAGAAGCCCGAAAAGGTACGCCTCCGATCTACTACAAGTCGCAGCATGGAATTTTAGAAGCCAAGGGTGAGGTCGGCGAGAACACGGAATTTTTAAAGCCGGAAGGTGAGCTTGTAGAACTTGCCGATGCGGTGATCCGCATCATGGATTACTGCGGGCACAAAAAATGGGACTTGGCTGGTGCCATCAGGACTAAGATGCTTTTTAATGCTACGAGGGAACATAGACATGGCGGCAAGAAGTTCTAAGCTAATGCCAATGGCGTTTTTCGCGGCAAGCCTCATGGCGACGGATGGAACCAGGCTGATAGCGGAAACCGAGAATAGAGAGCCCCCACCGGAGCCGAGACCGGATGAGGTAGAGGGGCTTTCGAGGAAACAGAGAAAGACGTATGCTCGCGTGATGCGGGAGACGCAATCGAGGGAACAGGCACTAAGAGCGGTTAAAGGAGAACTAAAATGAAACTTATTGAGCGAAAAATTCGATTCCACGGCCCCGACGAAAAAGGCAAGATCGTAGCCCTCGGGAACCCCGTCACGATGACCTTCAAGCCGGACGACGGCAAGACGCCTTGGCAAGCGTGGGCCTTTAGGATGGCGACACCAGCGCAGCAAATTGCGACGAAGATTCAGGTGTTAAAGGAGAGGGTGCTATGAAGAACTGGTTCAAAACTGATTTCGACCACCTCATCTACCTTCGCGCCGCCGAGGATTGCCGCCACGGGTGTTGCGACGCCATCAACAAGGCGTGTTTGGTATTGACCCCCATTCAAGGGTCGGAAGAACACAAGCGGGCCTTCTTCCGCTTCGTCTATAGGAACGCATATAAGTACCGACCAAAATTTCCGAGGCAATTCCATGGGGCATGGTGGAAGTTCAATGCTGAAGGTCAATCTATTCGCATTCGAGCCCTCATCGACATGAGCGATTTCATCCAAGAGTTTAATCACCGCCCTCTATGGCAGAGGGCGCTCATCACGCTTATCAGGCGAGCCCCTTAGTTCTTAAAGAAATCATCGCTCCGGCCCTCGACGCCTTCATCGACCTTTTGGCCGCTGCTTACGTCCTCCGCCAGCCCTCCCTCATCTTCCCGGCGCTCACGGCTAAACTTCGATTTTGCGGCGCTTCGCTTGAGCATGAAAAAGCCGACAAGACCTCCCACTAGGAGAAGACCCAGGAGCCAGGGGTTTGAGCCCCCCACGGAGAGAAGCGTTGTAATGAGTTTCATCAATACGTCTGCGTCCATTTTACCTTACCTCCACGGCTTGAATCCGTCCGATTGAATCCCAGAAAATATACTCGCCGCGCTCCTTGGCTCTCACGCACCTGCTCCAAGGGCGGCTCTTATCTTCCCCATGAGGGTCTTTATAGGCCCTCACGTCGTCGCTCAGACAAAGCTCTCCGTCTTCTAAAACGGGCCGTGGCAAGGCGATGTAACGAGCATCATAGAAGCGCACGTTAAGGAACGTCTCGCGCTCCACAACGCCTTTAGAGGCTATTACAGCGCCGCAGTAAGCCGCCTTGTCGCTCTCAACCGTGTACTCGACGGCCTGATCCGCCGCTACGTCAAGAACTTGCTCCTTCATGGCTTCACCCTCGCACTGAACGGCAAAGAGAGCCCTTCCCGCTTCCTTAAACCGTACCGTGAGCCTAAGAGGAAACCCCGAAGGGCGTGAGCACCCGAGCTGCGTGCCGCTACTCATCACAGGACAAAGGTAGTCAACGTCATGCTGATCTCGGCCCGTAAATCTTCGCGGGTGAAAGAACCCTTTGAAGCTTCCGAGCTTTTCCGTCACGACGATGATCCCGAGCTGACGCGGTTTCTCATCATGCTCACCAAGATAGAACTCCTCTATGGAGCGGCCCGTACAATCGCGTACCACGTCTCGCTCCCCGTCAAGAAGTCGCATCTCGCAGCGTCCGGCCTCTTTATTTAGCATCACGCGAAGGCGATACTCTTCACCCTTACGGAAGAAGTCTCCTCCGTGTCCATAAACTTCATGCCACTCTGCGCCCTTCCAATAGGAGAAGCGCATCTCGGGCATTCCAGCATCCACGGGTCGAAGGAGGTTAAGGGGAGGCGTACAACCCGTCAGTACCGTAAAGGCGAGGGCCGCTACCAATAGAATCACTAGATACCAGGCGATGACTTCGCCGATCATAAAGAATTTATTCTTCCAGTTTTTCATAATACTCCTCGTCTTCCGCTAAATGGTCTTTGGCGATTTCCTTCGCTACCTCTGGGTCATCCGTGTGCTCCATCTCGTGACTCGTGCCGCGAAGAAGCTCCTCACTATCGAACTCTTCGTCTTCCATGTCGTCGGCCTCACCCCCATGGAGCTTTTCTTTCGAGCCCTTGAGAGCTAGAGCCCCCGCTAAAGCGAGGAAAGCCAGGGCTAGGAGCGAGCCGCCTTTAGGTTTCTCAGTCATACATACCTCTAAAAGTAAAAGGGCCTTGCAAGCATTACGCCGCAAGACCCCTTATGGGCCTACGGCCCGTTAAAATTTAGGTCTTCGATTTAATCGTTTTCACGGTCTCATAGATCGCCATAGCGCCGCCCGAGATGAACAAGCCTTCGATGGCCGATGGAAGCCACTTCTTGCCTTGCACCACGCCGAGAGCGACGTTACCGATCACAGTAAGAGCCGTCATCACAATGGGAATGTACTTCTGGTTAATCTTAAGGAGAAGTCCTCCGAAGAGATCGGTCTTAAGAAGCTGAACGGCGGCGACGATAATGGGAGCCACGCTTCCCACTTTCACTGCGTCGATCAGTCCAAAGATAGCGCCCCCGAGATCAGGAGTCGTGGTCGTAGCGGTAGCTGCGCCATCGGCAAGAGCGGTAAAACAGAAAAAGAGAGCAAAACAAATATAGCTGAAGAATTTCATAGGGTATTTTTCCTTTCGTGTACTACAATTCTACCTTGATTTCCCGAAGCTCCACAATCGGAAAGTCCACCGAGCTTCGCAGCGCCTCATAGTCACGCGCTTTTACGGCCTTTATCCATTTCTTAGGATACTGACCATAGCTTCCCAGGTCTTGCCACTTAAAACCAAAGGACTTGGCTTTCTCCCGATCATCATAAGAGACGCGGGCTTGTACCACTTTCATCGGCATCGCCCTCTCTTCGAGCACTATACTGAAAGGATATTTACCTAGAACCTGAAGCATGGTGAGCACGTCGGAGAACGCCCTATGAGGAAAGGGGTTAAATAGCCCGTGCTCCGTGGCAAGATAGGTGAGCTTTCTTGTTGAGACCTTAGAGGGATAGGGAATGTCCGTCATCGTGTCTAACCAATAGCATTTATCAAGCTGACGGAACCCTTGGCGCTCACACTCGGCATTCAGCATAGGAAAGTCAAAGGCCCTTCCGTTGTGCGCGACGACATACTGGACGTTATACGTCTGCATCATATCCCAGAACCGATCCAGCATTCGAGAGTGAGGTATACCCGCCTTCTCGATGAATGAGTCGTGAAGCCCGTGAACGGCGGCGGCTTCTTTAGAGATGGCGGGCATTCCAGCCGTAAAACAAAATCCATTTTCAAGCCCGAGGGGTCGGCGGTTTTCCACGTCCCACGCGACGAAGGCGTACTCGACGGGCCGATCCTTTAAGGGATCAATCCCCGTGGTCTCAAAGTCTAGCCCCATGATGTTCATAGAGGAGTGACCTCAAGGGGTTTCAGGTTTTTCCGTGTAAGGAGATAGCTGGATGAAAACTTTGGAATATAGACTTCAAAAAGATCACCGCTCTTGAAGTCATGAATGATTCTTCCCGTTTCTCCAATGAGAGAGGGACTTGGGCCGAGGATTTCGACGAGTTGTCCACAAATGAGCGACACCTCCAATGCGGGATCGTGCTCTACAACGGTCTCTATGGGTTTTCTTCCAGTTATTTTCTGCCACCAATTCACCAGTCTCATGACACTCTCCACTAATTCAACGGCTTAAGTTTATTGTCCCACAAATGAAACCCCACCGGGCTTCCAATCCAGCATCCCCACTTTGCGCCAGGGAAAATCATGCTTAAATGCGTGGCTTGACCCATGCAGACGTTATTCATGGGGTCGCGGAGATGGGGCCATTCACGGGCTTCCATGGTTCCGTAGGCCATGCCGAGGGCGGTTATCACGCTCCACACAATGAATAGAGGGAGCAGGATGTTTTCAATTATGTCTCTCATTTGAAAAGCTCCGCCTGTCGGTTCTTCGCGTCGATCTCCTGAAGAAGCTGCGCCGCCTTCTCCCCCGCCACTTTATCGTCCACGAGTTTAGAGCGTTTGAAATAGAATCTCTCAAGCTGCATGACTCCACCGAGCTTACCTTGCTGCACCATTGGCAGCACCGCGAAAGGCTCAAAACCCAAAGTTCCAAGACGCTCGACTTCTTTTTCCTCATGCCCGAAGCACGAGGCTACTTCCCAAACATTACGATCCATAGTCAGTGTTCCCCCTCTGAATTTTGATTTCAAGACTTCCGTGAAATCGTCTCTCCCAATGGGCTCGCGCAAGAATCTTGAGTAACGAGCCAGTTGTTGATGACTTCTTTCACGCATAAATAAAAGTGAGGGATACCGGCTTGAAAGCTCTCGGCGGTTAAGCATTGACCGAAATCAATCAAAACCGATACCCCTCGTACTGGATAAGCATTGAGCTGACTCTACCCGTAGGGCTAAAGGTTTAAGGCCATGCCCCCAAAGGAGTCAACAAAAGAGAGGGGGCTGAAAAGGATTTCTTCTGACGCAACCCGCAAAACTCAAACCCTTTTCCAATGAAACGCATCCGTGCGCTTGTCGGAGGGAAACCATAAGACCCCTATCAGGGAAAACGGCATGGAGCCCACCTTGGGTGTTATGCGTCAAAATCCTTTCCAGCCCCCGAAGTATTGAGTAAATAATTTCTACCGTTATAGAGTATCGTTGCAATTCCCACACCGAGTAAAACCCGCTTCTCCCACGGCCTTAACGGACGCGAAAGAAGTGATAGCATCACAAGCCAAGGCCCTAAAGCCCAAACGTCCATCAGTCTTACGGCTTGCGACTTTTCCATCTTAAACGGTGATCTCCCTCACGACTTCTTCCACCGCTTCCACGGCTCCCGTCACCAGGGGTTCGCCTACAGCTATGCCCTGCGCCACGGCAGCTTGAACCGCAGGGACGCTTGGGAGCTGGAGCGTTCCTTCTTTATATTTCTTTCCGATAATGTAGGCCCCGCCCGCGAGAGTGAGAAGCGCAAGCCCCTTTCCAGCGACTAACAGGCGTCTTGCTTGGGATTGTAGCCAATTATGGCACCCATGGTGTCTCGTGCGATTGAAGGAGCTC
>JAPKGD010000330.1 GCA_026648125.1 Bdellovibrionales bacterium
AGTGCCAGGGATTGACATGATAGCCATGGCAAGCCAGGCCACAGGGCCAAGTAGCGTTTTAATTGGAAGTATCGCCCGCCAAGTGGTGCGCGGAGCGCAGATTCCAGTCATGGTATTTCATAGCGGGAAGTAAAGTGACCTCAGAATCAAAAGTGGAACTGGAGTTTCTTGGGGCTGCTGAGACAGTGACAGGAAGTCGTACAGTTGTTCACCATAGGGGAAAGAGGTTTTTAGTCGACTGCGGGCTCTTTCAAGGGCCTCGGGATATTCGTGAGCGAAATTGGGAATCCTTTCCTCAACCGAGGGAAATTTCCGCGGTCCTTCTGACTCACGCGCATATTGATCATTCCGGATATCTTCCAAGGCTTGTCAAAGAGGGATTCAAAGGCCCAGTCTATTCAAGCCAAGCGACCCGGGAACTTTGTGAGATTATGCTTCTTGATGCTGCACACCTTCAAGAAGAGGATGCGCGATTTGCGAATCGCGAGAAGTATTCATCTCATGATCCTGCTCTTCCCCTCTATGAGACCGCCGATGCGGAAGCCGCGCTTCGTTTGCTGAAAACGGTTGATATTCATCAGCCATACACAATTTCAGATGGCCTTTCGATGGAGCTCTTTCGTTCCGGCCATATCCTCGGTTCGACTTATATTCGGCTTGTGGCAGATGGTCGGAGCATTTTGTTTTCGGGTGATATTGGCAACGGAAGATCCCGAGTTCTAAAGCCACCCGAGCCCCCGCCCGCGAGCGATGTGGTTATCATGGAGGGGACCTACGGCGATCGCAATCAACCCAGAGTAGATGTCTTTAAGGAAATGCAAGAGATCATCAATCGGGTGATTAAGCGGGGTGGAACATTGGTGATTCCTGCCTTTACGGTGGGGCGGACTCAGGAGCTTTTGCATATCATCGGATGTTTGGAACAAGAGGGGAAAATCCCCCCGGTACCTGTGTACTTAGATAGCCCGATGGCCCTTGATGCCACAGAACTTTATTTGAGGCACCCAGAAGAACTTCAAGTTCACAATGGGGCCGGTCCATTGAGCTGCTCAAATTATCACGCCGTACAGTCCGCAGATGATTCTATGCTTTTATGTATGAGCCACGATCCCAAAATTGTAATCTCGGCGGCGGGCATGCTCACGGGTGGACGCGTACTTCACCACCTCAAGGCTAAACTTCCGGACGAGAAATCGGCGGTGCTCTTTGTTGGCTTTCAAGCGGAGGGGACAAAGGGGCGGCTTCTCCGCCATGGTTTAAGAAAGGTGCGTATTCACCATCAACCGATCGATGTGGAGGCCGAAATATTGTCGATCGATACTTTGTCGGCGCATGCGGACAGTGATGATTTAATGGCTTGGTTGGTGCAACTTCCCGAGCCACGTCGTATTTTTCTTAATCACGGTGAACGACTGGCGCTGGAAGCGCTACAATATCGAATTAAAACAGAGCTTGGCTGGAAGGCAGAGATCATTCGGCAAGAAGAGCGAATTCCGCTTTAGGAGGGCTAATGGCCAAGAAATTGGTTTTGACGGGTGGACCTAGCGGTGGAAAGACGACTTTGGCGATGGCCTTGAGTCGGGCTTTTGGCAATCAAGTTGTGATGATGCCAGAGTCGGCTTCGCTTTTATTTCAGGGTGGATTTCGCCGGGTGGAGTACCCCAGCGGCGTAAAACACCAGCAAAAGGCGATTTATCATGTCCAAGTTGAGCACGAGGCCATCTATTCTGAGGAATTTGCAGATCGCTTGATTATTTGTGATCGAGGAACCTTAGATGGGGTGGCGTATTGGCCTAACGGTGAAGATGAATATTTTCAAGTCGTGGGATCGAGCCGTAAAAAGGAGCTGGAACGATATGACTGGGTCTTGCACCTCGATACGGCTGGAGGAAATGGATACAACGCAAAACTAAACCCACATCGCACCGAAGATTTTGAGGAGGCTATCCAGCTCAATCATAAGATTTTGGAAGTATGGCGAGGGCATCCTCAGCGCTTTATTATTCCAAGCACGAGCACGTTTTTAACCAAAATGGGCATTGCCATTGATATTGTCGATCACATTCTCAAAGGATGTGAATATGGCGAAGTTTGCCAAAAGGTTCAGATCTTTTGATTCTTCGTTATTGATCTTGCTGGGTGGGGCCAACCAGGTGAAAGGTCGCCTCACGACTTTCTAGGTCATTATGAGTATCAATTTTTAATTGAATAGGGAGATCGATTTTGCCCAAGGTCTCAGTGAGAGATCGTGGAAATTCCACAAAAACGTGCTGACGCTGATTTTCTCCGCTCTTGAGGTCAAAGACCTTCAGCGGAGAAATCAATCTCAGTCCCTCAGGAGCATTCGGTATTTCAATGCGAACTTGAACCGGGGAGAAGTGATGATTTTCCATGACAATCTGGAAGTGATTTACAATTCCGTCTCGCCCGTCCGAAAGTTTAACGGGCCTAAACGGTGTATCAATGGCGCGAAGGATTGTCACAGGCACCTCTTGCCGTTGATTTAATGCGACGATAAACCCGATCGCCAAAATTCCAACTAAAACAGAGTAAAGAGCTACACGTGGACGAAGCCGAAAGCGCTTTTTTCCAAGGAGTTCGATCTCGGAACCATAGCGTATGAGGCCTTTGGGTTTGCCCACCTTTTCCATGACTTCATCGCAAGCATCGACGCAGGCGGTGCAGGCAATGCACTCCATCTGAACTCCACGCCGAATATCTATCGCCGTTGGGCAAACAGCGACACACTTAAAGCAGTTTACGCAATCGCCCTTTTTCTCGCCAAATTCGGGGGATCCTTTTCTCGGTTCTCCGCGATGATGATCATAAACAATGGCCAGGGAGTGACGGTCCATGAGAGCGGACTGAAAACGACCGAAGGGACACATGATGATGCAAAATTGTTCTCTAAACCAACCAAAGTCGAACCAGACCAACCCTGTGACAAAAGCCATGACTAGAAAGCTCGCCCAGTTCTCTTTGGGCGAGGATTGGATCATGGTCATCAACTTGTCGGTGCCCACAAAATAGGCGAGAAATGTATTTCCAATAATCCAGCTTACCGACGCAAAGGACAGCCACTTGGTGATTTTCTTGAGGAACTTTTTAAAGGTTAAAGGACCCGAGCAGGAAACTCGCGAACACGACGACGATGACGCCGCCGCCGAGCAGCAGCTCCTTGCCCTCGCCCCAGGCCTCCAGGCCGGGCAGCGCCAGCCGGGCGGCGCCGTAGGCGGCAACGAGCAGGCTCAGGCCCGCCACCGCCAGGGCCATCACCCGAGAGGCGATGCGCGCCACGCGGTCGGCCCGGGAGATCAGCCGGGCCATCCACAAGCCATTGGCCCCGTCTGCAAGCAGCATGCCGAACATGAAGACC
>JAPKGD010000331.1 GCA_026648125.1 Bdellovibrionales bacterium
TCTTTTCCCGCCCGCAGAGCCAATTCCTCAATTTTCTTCTTTGCACTCTCGTCGGATCCGGTGGCGGCGGGATCAACCCGCAAAAGAATATGTCGAGCCCGAACTTGCTCTGGCTCCTGGTATTGACTCAGATTCTCATCATAGGCCTTGCGCACCTTGTCGACATTTTCATTCGATTCTAAGAACGCCTTCACTTCGCCTGCTGTACTGGGAATTTTCTGGCCGAGTTCCTGTTCATTAAAGGTCACAACTTCAAGATTCAGTTTAACTGAATTTGCCTGCTGGTCCCGCCCCAACTCGTACTGGCTGGGCTTTAAGGCGGACTGGAAGACGGCCTGAAGCTTTCTCATGACTAAGTCTTTGCGAATTCTTTCTTCAAATTGGCCAGCCGTCCACTGTCGATTCTTAAGAAACTGGTCATAATAAGTCCTTTTAAAACGTCCTTCCTCCTGAAACGCGGGGATTTCGAGGATGTAGTCCCGAACTTCCTCGTCAGAAACAGTAAAGCCTCTCTCACTGGCCCCCTGCACCATAGCCTCAAACTGAATAAGATCCTCGAGAGCACGACTGCGAAGCGCTTTATTCATTTCTGAGCGCTGGCTCGCCGGAACCTCATCAAGTCGGGAGCGATATTGTTGTTCCATCGCTTGAACTCGGTCGCGAAAATCGGCCAGGGAGATTTGGCTCCTATTCACCACAGCTGCCACTCCTGAGGCGTCCCGCCCTATACGGTCAGGAACGACTCCAAAGCCAATGAAGACCAAGATGATGGCCCCAAAAATGATATACGCCAGAATACCCTTTGCCCGAGAGGGCTTACGCACTTTCTCCAACATGTCGCCTCCAAACCGCGTTAGATTCCGAATTTTTATTCGCTTTTTCAAGGAGATTTGTTGGAAGGCGCGGCACTCCTTTGCTATTTTTTTATATCGGCTGCCGGGAGACACCATGGGTTACTTCACCTTTGATCTGCGAAAAGTATTTATCGTTATCGCTCTGATTGTAGTGCCGCTTATGGCCATCAATATGCAGCGCAACTCAGAAGAGGAGTTGTGGTTTACCAAACCCTTCACATTTGTCGGCGGCCTGATCCAGAGAGCCTATTCCAGCTTCAGTTCCGGGGTTCGCGGAACAACTTCGATGTATTTGGACCTCATTGACATCAAGAAGGAGAATCGAACTCTTAGAATCGAAAACGAAAAACTGAATGCTCAACTGGGTTCTGTGAATGAGCTGAAAGTGGAGAACGAACGCCTCAACACTCTTCTCAGCTTTAAACAGGCCTCAAACATGGATCTCTTAGCGGCCAAGGTCATTGGTAAAGACCTCCTCTTGGACCATCAAACTCTTACGATCAACAGAGGTACGCGCCACGGTATCAACAAGAATATGGCGGCACTCACGGTTGGTGGCGTCGTCGGTTATGTCTTCCGAGCTGATCTCTATACCTCTCAGATCTTACTTTTGACCGATCGATATGCGGCAATTGATGCCATAGTTCAAAGATCCCGTGCCCGCGGAATCGTCGAAGGAAACTCGCGTGAGAGCACCATGCTCAAGTACGTCAAGCGAGGCGATGACGTACAAGTGGGCGACCTTGTGGTCACGAGTGGCATGCACAACATCTTCCCAAAAGGTTTCCCCATCGGCACGGTGAAATCCGTAGATAAGAGTCAATACGGAATGACTCAGGTTGTCGAGATGTCTCCTGCGGTAGACCCCCTCAATTTGGAAGAACTCTTTGTCATTCTCAACCCGAAGCACGCGGACTACAGCACTCCCGCCGACGAGGAGAGTGGCAAAGCTGAAAGTACCAAAAAGGAGAGCGCGGAGGCCCCCAAGAAAGGCGCCACGGAATCCGAATGAAGAACCTTTCTAATTATGCCCTCAATTACCTGACCTTTCTCATCGTCTTTATTTTTCTAGGCGCCTTTCAGACCTCACTTTGGATGCAGCTTTTTGGCTGGTTTCCTGCACCTTATCTTTGGCTCACGTTACTCGTGTTTTGGGTCCTCAATCGGGCCCTTTGGGAAACCATTGTGATGGCCTACCTTCTTGCGGCCGGAGCCCAAGGATTTACAGTCGTTCCCTTTGCCCACATGTTGGCAACCTGCCTTCTCACCGTAACCACAATTCTCATCGTAAAACGGAGGGTCTACTGGGAAGGCTCGACGTTTTTCATGTTGGCCTCAGGCACGGCCGTCATCTCCTTTTTCATTTTCAGTCTCGTGATTTCATGGAGATACGATCAAAATCACATCCAAGACGTCACGGTCTTTGATTGGATCATCACTCCCCTGTTGACCATGTTTTTCAGCCTCCCCTTACATCGCTTCTATGTCTTTCTCGATCGGCTGACCGACAAAGACCGACCGGCCGAGGGAGGCGTTGGAATCATATGAGTATTCACCTCTCGAGCTCAGAAGATGAAGTGAAGGAATTTGGCGGACGGTTTCGTCTGTTGTATGTGGTGGTTGGAGTCGTCTGCCTCATCATCATGAGTCGGCTTTGGTATCTACAGATCTACCAAGGAGAAGAGCTCAGGGAGTATTCCGAAAAAAACCGGGTCAAGGAAACCAAAGTGCCCGCCCCTCGAGGACTCATTCTCGATCGCGATGGTCATGTCCTCGTCGATAATTTGCCCGGATTCGAAGCCACGATTACCCCCCAGTACGCAACTCATCTGGAAGAAACGGCCAAAGCCGTTGCCGGAGCCCTCGACCTCAACGAAGAAAAGGTCATATCTGAAGTTAAAAAGGGCCGACGCCGTGATGGCCCCTTTCGGCCCGTTCGAATCAAAGATAACCTCAGCATGGAAGAAGTTTATAAACTCAAGCTTTTGCGGTGGGACCACCCCGGGCTCAACGTAAACGAAATTGTCCTTCGACACTACCCGCTGGGCCCAAACGGAGCCCAACTCTTTGGCTATGTGGGCGAAATCACCCGTGAGCAGATCGAAAGATATAACCAAAAGTTTTCCAACCAATTCACCTTTGAACAGGGCGACATCATTGGACTTTCCGGCCTCGAACTCACCTTTGAAGGTCAACTTCGCGGACAAGATGGCGTCTGGTATGTGGAGGTTGATGCCAAAGGACGTGAAGCTGTATCGGATACCCCTCGTCAATTTGGACTTAAACCTCGCCCGGCCGTGCCAGGTCAAAACCTTCAGCTCACCTTAGACCGAGACATTCAAGAAGCGGCCTACAAAGCCATGTTTAGAGAAGACACCTATGGCAATCGCATCGGCGGAGTGGTTGCTATGAAGTGAACGGCGAAATCCTCGCTTGGGTGAACACACCGTCTTTCGACCCTAATGAATTCACTACAGGTATATCCCGCACACTATGGGACAAGCTCAACAACGATCC
>JAPKGD010000332.1 GCA_026648125.1 Bdellovibrionales bacterium
CTTTCGTTTTATGGCGAAGATCTTGGACGTCGCTACAGAGCTTGTGGATCTCTTGGGGTGTTCCTAGATTTCGGTCAAAGAGAATAACTCCGCCGATATTATTTTTGACGATAAATTCGCTCTCATGTGCTTTGAGCTCTTTGCCTTCGAGACCGATCATAAAGAGCTGGCCAAGTTTATCCACTTCTACTCCCACAAACGTACCGGTTGGTATAATTTGATTATTCTCACAATATGAAAAGGTTAAAGCAATTCGCGCCGCCCCTCAAAATAGAGGCGACCTAGACTTCAGTCGGTGCGCTATTTGTTCACTTTGTTAGCACCGGGCTCAGCGGGAAGTGAGGGTTCGCTCGCCTCTTGAGGCTCTGACTCTTTGGCCGTTGGCGCGGGTGAAGGCGTTGGAGCCACAGTGCCTGAGGGGCTGGAGACACCGTTCACCGCTGGCGCTGCTGTTGGTGTGGAAAGATCTGTGGATTTCTTGCCGAAGACATTGATCTTTCCGGTGGGCACGGTTCCAAAAAGAATTTTAAGCGTGTCCGAGGGAACGACAAAGCCCTTAGTGGCCTCTGCTGGGTTAGCGACCAACTCTGTGCTTAGATTTTGTAAAGGACTTTGCGTGCCCAGCACTTCTCCCTTGGCGGTGACAAAGCTGACAAATTGAGTCCCTTTAAAGTTATTCAAAATGCGAAAGACTTTTTGTCCCTTATAGTCTTCTTCGCTCTTTATGTAGGCTTCTCCCGAATAAGCACCACCGTCTTCTTCGGCAATGGCTGAGTAGGAAAACTTCTTATCCACCTTGTATCCGCTTTGTAACATCAGGTAACCGAGAAATGTGGACAAGAATGTGCCCTTCTTGACCTTCACCTTTAAGGCCTGCTTGTTCTTGCCGTCGCTGATCGTCCCGGACATTTCGTCTTTTTTAAATTTAGCGTCGATCATTTTTAATTGATCACCAATTTTGGTGGTGTACTGGTAACTGATCGGTTGAAACTTGTCGTTGGCAACGGCCTTCACGCTTTCTGTGATGTTGCCTCCGGCTTCGTTGGTTTTTAGATACGAAGTTGAAGTGAATTGTTTCTTCTTTGCATCGAATTCGTACCTCTGGATGGTGTAACCAATGGGTGTGGTGCCGGTACGTATGATGGAGTAGCCCTCGAACATAATTTCTGCATGTGACTGAGTGGCCAGACTCAAGCCCAGCAAAATTATGCCGAAAAGTGATATGGATCGCATCTTATGGACCATGGTCATAGTTCCCCCTCGGTACGTTCTCAAAGTCTCAAGATTATTTTTAATAGAGTCAAAATCTTTGTCGCGTCGAGGGACCAAGATCGTGAAGGAATTTGCTACACTATTGAGAGTGAAACCACAGCTGAGTTTTCGCATCCAACGACGCCGTTCGCGCGGGCAGATGGCCATTTTTATTGCCCTGATTTTTCAGGTGCTCTTTGTTTTTTTTGCGATGGCGATCAATGTGGCATTGGCTGTACACGACAAAATTAATTTGCAAAACGCGGTGGATCTCGCGGCTTATTATGCGGCGTCTAAGCAAGCGGAAATGCTTAATGTGATTGCCCATGAAAATTATATGATTCGCCAATCCTGGAAATTGCTTGCGTGGCGGTATCGGGTGTTGGGGGCGGCTGGAAATCAAAATCCTAGGCACCCATGGCAGGCCAACTACCTGACTGAAGGCGGACCGTATATTCCGGGACCGCCCGATAAAACCATGCCTGCTGTCTGCGTCGTCTATGCGGATATGTGGCTGGGAGTCGATCCGGCGGAATCCCTTTGTAAAAGACCTGCAACGGTGATTCCTGCCCTTCCTCGCGTCAATCCACCCGCCATGTTTTTGGGCTTTAACGTGGTCTTTAGCCGATTGGCAGATAGGCTGATCGAGCAGTTCAATACAAATTGTGACACATTTGGAGCCTATAATTGGTGGTATGGGGCTGCGATTCTCCAAGCTTTTCGCGAGGACCAACGCAATAGAAAATTAATGATTTATGCATTGGGTGATGGCTTGGGTAGAGGTAGAGATTTTTTAGATCTCGATGGAAACTCCGTAGAGCAAGGCGCTTATGCCACGTTTAACAAAAACTTAAGTTTTTCAAATGCTCAGTCTCAAGCGGGATTTCAGATTTACAATTCGCTTGAGGGAAAGCGCGCCAAAGACTGGCTTAAGGAAATAGTTATTAGTCCCACGGTTTTTTATAACGATCCAACTGGGGCTTCTGGATGTAATGCGGAATGGAGGCCGGTAAGCGCTGAGCCTCAACGAGCTCCGGCCAGAGCATTGGTTCTCAATCCGAGGCCGGCAGGTTTTGGCGCGGCGGATTTGGTGGCTTGGTCGAGGGCGGATATCCTTCCAGAGGGTGAACCGTATAATTACTCACTGGGTGTAGAAAAGAGCCCTTGGCTGATGGCTTATGTCGGAATCAAAGCGGAGACTCAGCCACGACAAATATTTTTTCCCTGGGGCGGAGGAGTTCGAATCACGGCACGTGCTTTCGCTAAACCTTTTGGTGGAAGAATTGGTCCGTGGTTTGGAAGCAGTTGGCCACAGAGTTCGCCACAGTCACTGGGAACACAAACGGATCCTTGGGCGCCCCCACGCAGGCAGGCAAATGGTTTAATGGACATGGAGGGGCATCCAAATCGCTATCCCAATTACTCGCGCTTTCCGGGGGATAGTCTGGGGCTGACCTCCGTGCTCGCTCTCAACGGAATCAAAGGCTATGGTGCAAGAGACATTCAATATTGGCACCTCCAGCACATCTGGCTGCCCATGGCTAATGATGGATATAACGATCCTCTGGCGTTTGATACTTTTTCAAATCAGGTTGTTCCACAAAGAGTGAGGGAGATTGCAGCGATTTCTCCAGACCTCTTTGATACAACTTATTATTCTATTGAACCTAACTTTGCCGTGCATTACCTCGCTCGATTAATTAGGAATCGGCAACGTTTAGGGATTCCCGACAACCTCCCCATTCGCGGTGATCTTGGACAAAACCCCGCACTTAATAATATTGGGTTTTCCGTTCAGGATCAGATCTCCGGCTTCCCAGTCCCTCGGGCCGGATGTGCGGCGAGTGCGACCAGCGCAGCTCGATCAGCCGCAGCAGGTCCAGCCCGTGCCAGTCGGTCGCCCACGTGCCCTCGTCGGCGCTGCGCGCCTGGCCGAAGTGCTGCCCCCCGCCCATGTGCCGGCCGTGCAGCCCCTCATGATCGCGTTGCACGGCCAGCGGCGAGACGCTGCGCGGGCCGCAGCCGGCCGCGAGCGCCGCTCCGCACGCCAGAACGCAGATCGCCAAGCGCCACGACCATCGTCTCGCGCGGCGGCTGGGCACGCGCCCGCGCTTCG
>JAPKGD010000333.1 GCA_026648125.1 Bdellovibrionales bacterium
CCAATTGACCTTGGTCAGCTTTTCATTACCCAAAGATACGAAGTTGAAATTGTATAGCGCCGCAAAATTAGCAATCGACGAAACCGCTGGCATCAGCTTTCGATACTCATCTCGTTCAAACTTATAATCTTCAAAGAGGTCATCGACCTGTTTGCGAGAAAGATGCGCCACAGAGCCAAAGTACTTGCTCGTATCGTAGGTATTTCTGAATTTTCGGCCCTCAATCTCGCGAGTCTTGAACTCATCGCAATCACTCACTTCACAGCGATCTTCATCTAGATTGTCGGTCGGTCGCATGTCGTCGCCGTAGGCGTTTGACAAAAAGATAACTGGACCAACAAAAGTTCTTCGCTCTAATCCTGAATCCTTCTCAACCAACTTATCGAGGGTCACAACCGGAGCCGCATCAGAGATAGTGAAATCGTTCATGACCAAGGCTTCAGCCATTTGCTTGGTCATCCCTTCGGTCAGATCAAACTGATCAATCGCCTCAATAGGAAGATTCGCCAGTCGATCGACATCAATTAGACCGGTCTTTCGATTTGCCAAATCCTCCTTAAGCTTGGTGATGACCTCCTCCATGCGGGCTCGATTCTTAGCGATCCATTCTCTTCGCTCATCATCACTCAAAGCCTTTTCTTTTTCATATTCGGCAAGACGTTGTCTTCCGTCTTTTGCCAAAATATTCGCCATCTGAAGCATTTGCTCGTCTACCGGCTCAAGCTGAACCAGGAACTGGCTTCGAATCCTCATCAAGCGCAAGTCCTGAACCGAAAATTCAACGGGTGTATTAATCTCTCCACCATTTACACGAACAAGCTTTCTTACGACTGTGACAAAATGCTTAGGCGTCACATTTCGGCCCTGCTTAAGAACAGTCGTATACTGGCCTCGGGCATTTCGGCCCGGCATGAGGAAGTTACCTTTATCCGCCGGATCCAAGTAATCCTTCTGAATGGCGACTTTCATCAGCCAAATTCCATCACGCAGAGGTTCGGTTACTTTTCGTCCACCAATGATTCCGCTATAACGAAGCACTTCAGGCCTGAGGTTCAGCAGGATCTGCTTTTTGACTTCAAGCTCCATATATCGATCAATTTCATAGCGAAATCGAATTGCATGGTAACTAAAGCGAGGAATAAAGAAGCGAGAGGGAATTTTAGTGCGTCTCTTAATCGAATCAATAAAGTCTTGCGTAAACTCGATACGATCGAATCCAAATGTTCTAAACATCGCATCCCATGGATTCATAACAAGTTCTTTAACGTATCCATCCTTCTTTGAATCTTTGTACCTAGGATGGACAATTCTAAAGCGAGGAAAGTAGAATTCCTCAGGTTTGTAATACTTATGAGTCATTCCGGAAGTCCAAATCAGACACCCTTCTTGATCTGTCATTGGCGATATGCTTTTTCCATTGGCCGACTTATAAAGAAGTTCCTGGCCCGTCTCTTCATCAAAAACCTGAAACTTCTGATGCTGAACACGCTCGCCGCTCAATGCATCTCGAACACAGGTGCGGACTTTGTATTCCACCGTTCGCACTGTCGCCGTTTCACCCGGACGAACTCCGGCGAACATCACGTTCGCCGTCTCATAAATAAAGGGGTCAAAATTTCTGGCCTCATGTCGCTCTTTGAGTTCATTAAAGTTATCACTCGACGCAATGTAGGATGAGTAGTCGAACTCGTCTTCGCGCTCATAGACCTCTGGCTTGAGTTGCGGCCTTTGACTGCCGAGCATCCGAGTAATATCGCCAAGAACATAAACTGCTTCGAAAGGCTTAAGATCCACACCTAAACCGACGGGAACAACCTTTAGTGCCAGTTCAAGTCGACCACGGGTGATCCGTCGAGTCAGCCCCATTTTCACCATCGTCTCTAGCTTGGAGTCGATCACCCGACCTAGACCAGGGATGAGACTTGGAGTGAGAAGAATTTTGCTTTCGCGATTCTCTCCTGCGTTATTCGCCAAGAGTTGAACCCACACATGAAATTGTCCGGCTTTAAGTTCTACAAAACTTGGGTTTCCATCTAAGCCTTCAAGTCGAATTTTGGGTCGCATACTAAGAAGCAGCTCAAGGAGTGCACCACTTTCATTCGACTTAATGGCACCTCTGGCATCTTTTCTTCCCAAAATCTGGTCAGCTTCAACTCTCAGCTTTTCGTCCGACTCGTCTCGTAATGTAATCAAAGGGGAGACGTCACTCACCCAAAGTTGCGCCTTTTTGCCGCCAAGCCGTCCTTCGAGGGCCTGCTGAGCCATTTCTTGACTGACCAATTGTGTTTCGGAGACTTGCCCTGTCCTTAAAAATACAACTGAAGGGTATTTATCGTTTCGATCACCTGCCCAGGGGTAGATTGCAAGACGCACATCGCGGAACCCAACATGTACACCTTCACCAAAAACCCTGCGGGTATACTCGATATACGTCGGGCGAACAGCGAGATAATTGTAGGGAAGAACTTCCTTCCATCGAAAGCAACCCTTCTCATTGGTCACAAGTCCCGTCTGGCGCGTCCCATTTTCTCTAAATTCAACGGTAAATTTATGGCCTCGAATTTCACTATTGGCTTTGCGATCCGTCAGGCACGCGTAAACAAAAATTTCCTTCTGCACAGGAATCTTCCAAACCGTACCTTCCGATCTTGGAGTGACCACCTCGCCAGTCACAGAGACAACATGAAAGGATGCGGTGGCTTCACGCTCTGTCTTACCATTGTTGGGATCATCTTTTTCTGACGGCTTCCAACAGCCGGTAAGAGCCAAAGCTCCTATTAGAATTAAACTTCCCGCTACGGTCTTCTTAGAACGGCACATGGTTTGTCTCCACACCTATCGAAAAGACTTCTTTATCAAACTGGAAAGGATCCGGATTAATCATCGCTGCTTGGACGTACTCCATGTTCAGAGAGAATCCATATCTCAAAAACTCGATTTCAACCTGCGCGATCATACCCTTACGATTGTTGTTCCCCATGGACCAACTATTGTAAAAAGCCGGCGACGTATCCGATTCATTAAAGTACACGCTATAGCGAGGCTTGATATTAATCTCAGTTCCTAGTCGCAAATCTGCACCCAAGAACAGCAACTGACCGCGGTTCGCTCGGCTTGGCGCTTCATTATTTTGGAGCCACTGTCCACCGGCCCTTAACTTCAATGGCCCGCTAAGACACAGACAACCTTCTGTCCCCAGGAGAAATCCTTCAAAACCATATTTGAAGTCACTATTGGGTGCGACCTCTCCATTCACGGTGTTCCCCAGTGCCGAGCTTTCAAAAGCAACCACCGCCGGCAGGTAGTTAAAGCGGAAGTGCGTGGCATAGAACTCCGCCTCTACTACTTTTGCCGGGGTGATCTTTA
>JAPKGD010000334.1 GCA_026648125.1 Bdellovibrionales bacterium
ACTGAACATCTTCGTCCTGAATGTCGTGAAATTCTTTGATAAATGTCACAAGCACATTTCCCATCGAATCGGAACTTCTCCAAATTTCGTCGGCTTCTTCTAAGGCCTCTTCCCGAAGTGCGAAGTACTCTGGAAAATTATCCTCAGGGATATCCTTTTCAGCGCGAAGCTTAAGCATGGCCTGATAAAGCCCTTCCGCCAACTCTTCACCCTCACTGAGCGCGTCTCCGTCCATCGCGCCTATCGGAATATCACGAAGCGAACGATCGTAAATCATCTCTCCTCGACGGTACTTGCTCACCAGGTCGTCATCTGTGGTGGGAAAGTGGAGATACACGAAACTTGGGATATCGTTCGTCAAGTAACAAACGGCCACATGAAAAATCGCTGGGCGATCACCATCTTCTCCGGGATCACTCATTTTGCGAAGGTAAATGATGAGCTGGCGATTTGCCAACGTGCTCTTGTCTTCCCAAACCTCATCTGGATCCTCAAGAAGCGAAGTTAAATTTTGCTCATACCGAGCGAATTCGCCTTCAGGAATGTCATCTCGCCGGCGAAGTTTAAAGAACTCCTTCTCGAGCTTTTCAATTTCAGAATTAAAGTGGCGATAGAGCTCTTCTTCGGAAGAGAACACTAATCCATTGGCTTCATCGATAATGATTTTTGGAGTCGGACGCCGCCTGCGCGCAGCTCCGGCACGCTTTTGAAGGGCTTTTGACATGAATGGCACCGCCTCGTTCAAGTTTTGGCTTCGGAAACCTATGCTAAATACGCACAAACAAAAGGCTTCTTATCCCCTACTTATATGATATGGCCAACGACCACCCATGTCAAATATGCCTGGAATTGGACTTGCTATGAGTCGAGTCAAGGCCTCAGAATTTGCTTAGGGGCGTCTCATGATGAGACGAAAGTAGGGATGAGGGAAAAAATTGTTGGCTTGGATAAGATTCCAAATCTGGATGAGATCGAGCGCCTTTTAACTCAATCAATGAACGGGACTCACGTCCTGTTCGATAACGCTCAAGTCGCGACCATACTGCAGACGCCCACGGAGGAGCTGGATTTCTTTCGAGTCGACAACATTGACCGCATCCAATCTTTGTTCACTAATTTCGTGGAGCGCCCCACTCTCCAGGACAAGCAACTTTTTATCGAGTCGTTAGACCAGGAAAGTTTCGAAATTCTGGTTCGCATTTATTTTCATATTGTCGACAACTCAATTCTTGCGGCAAATCCCCCACGCCATTGACTTAACTTGAGACTTTTTTGTGCCGAAGAAGGGACATGATCGCCTTTGTACTCATGTTTCTACTTCAATCAAATGCATCTCATGCGGAATACCGAGCCTTTGAACTCACCATTACAAATCAGTCCACGGGCCTAAGCCGAAAGGTTCTCTCGACTTTGGACCATCTTCAGTATGGGCAATATTACCCGCTTGCCCGCAACGAAGTCGCTGAGTACTCCACTTCCTGGATGTGTCGCGGACGGACAGGAAACTTCAGAAGAATTTGCAGCAATCCAAGTGACCCAAACGCCCAACCAAGGCCCAATTCAACTCCTTAAGCCGCCCAGAATCTGACCAAGTAGCAATTTATCCTGCTAGAATAGTTAGTTGAAAGCGCCAGCCGCCGACCAAGGAGGGACAGCGATGGCCTCGGACATCTCATCGGATCGGACCCGCAATTCCCAGCAGGATCTACAGAATCTGCAGGAACAGTATCAGCGGCGACGGCAAGAAATTATTGATCGCAATGAACGTCAACTCAGAGACATCCAACGCGATTATAATCAGCAAAAGCGAGATGTTCAGTCTCAGGGCGAAGCCGCCATCAATCACACACGTAAGTTAACTCAAGATCAGATTGATCAAATGCGCAAGGTTCAAGAGGATCGTCTCGCCAATGAATCAAAATCTCTTGATCAACGCTATCAGGCCCAGGTGCGCTACCGAGAAAATCAGATTTCCACCCTAAAAGATCAAATAGAGAGCGAAAAAGAGGCCCTCGCAAAGCAAGTTAAGCACAGCCGCGATCGGCAAAGTGAAGTTAATGAGCAAGAGAATCAAAGCACTCGAGAAGTTCAAGTCCGCGCCCAAAAAACTCGGCAAAAAATTGAGCAAGAGAATGCCACTAGCATACGTGAAACAATGGACAAATCGCGCCTGACCCGCGACGAGGTGATGAAAAAGTATCGCCAGGAACTAAAAGATCTTGAAGATCAACATCGTGTAGCGGTTTCGGACCTCAAGCGAAATCAAACGGTCCGACTCGAAGGCACCCGTCAAACCGGACGAGAGCAAATCGAGAATTTACGAAACACCCAGAGCCAAGTTTACGAAACTGAGCGTGCCCGAGCCAACGTCTCTTTGGATGAACTTCGTGACAACGCAACCCAAGAGAGAGCCCGCCTCACTCAAGAATCTGAGGATCAATTGCGATCCCTCCATAAAGAACGGGCCCGAGCGCTTAAGGAGACCAGAGAAAAAGGCCAGCAGGATCTGCGCCAGGCCAATGCCTATTATGCCAAAGAGAACGAACGGGTCCACAAAGCGGGTGATGAAACCTTAGCTTTTGAGCGCAAAAATCAAGAAAAGACAATTCAGAGTCAGAGAGACCAGCATCATCAGGTGATGGACGACCTCACGGTAAAGCATAACGAAGAGATCAATAAGTCCTACAAGGCCCACCGTAATCAGCTCGAACAAAATGAAAGTTTCTACAGAGAAGAACTCAAGGGCCAGCGGAACGAATTTCAAGATGCCTTCGACAAGAACCAAAACTTTAACGAAAAATCTCTTCTTGCCCAAAGAGACCGCCTCGTTGACCAGATGGTTCAGCAAAAAAAGGAAGTGCTCAAGCAAGTTGGAAAGTACAATGACCGCAGAGAAGATCCTTTTTATCAGTTACGGGCACCTGCCGCCAAACTCTATGAAAAAGGCAACTATTACGTCGTTGAGACCGAAGTTCCCGAACACGAACGAAACAATTTTGACGTACGTGTAAAGGACGACAAGGTCATTATCACCGGCAAGCGTCTATTCAATGACCGCATTGATGAAGAGAACAATAAAATCACCACAAATTCATTCCAGAGCTTTCGCCAAGAACTCGCCCTTGATCGACCTGTGGCCGACAAGCTCGTTGAAAAGTCCTATAGCAATGGTCTTCTCACCGTAAAAATCCCCATCGTGAAATAGTTTGAGAAGAGTTCTCATAAACCGAGAATAAAAAAGGGCCCCCTGCCGTAGAGGGCCAGGTTGGCTTCGCCGTCACTCTCGACGGGGATGGCCTGAAATCGCTGGGCCATGAAGTAATCCCAAATGGCCGGTGCGACGATCTTCTCTTTTTCG
>JAPKGD010000335.1 GCA_026648125.1 Bdellovibrionales bacterium
CGCCGGGTTCAATTCCCAGATTGTAGAGCTCTAGTTCGCCCTCGGGAGTAACCTCGGGGAGAGTCAGAGTGACCGTTCGCTTTGTGGGCTTGTCTTCTGAATAGTTTTCGACAACGAGGTTAAGTGTACGTTGACCGGCCTTGTATTCATCTCGAACCACACGACTCAAGTCTCGCCAGGTGAGAAGCTCCTTATCGTTTACTGCGCGTACGAGATCGAGGCTGCGAAGCCCGGCCTGTGCAGCTAAGGTGTCGGGGGCAGTGATGCCAATAATTGACGCGAAAGAATTAACCTCAAGTCCGGGGATGACTCCAATTTGAGATTCTTTGCTGAGGATATTGTCGTTTTCGCCGAGCACGGGAGTGATTTGAACCTCGGCAACTTCTTTAGATTCTTCTCTTTCAACAACAAAGGTGAGCTTCTTATCCGTTGATTTGGAGACAATCTCGCGAACGTCTGACCATGACTCAATTTCGCTTCCGTCAATCTTTAAGATTCGGTCGCCTGAGCGAAAGCCGGCATCAAAGGCTCTCGTCCCAGTTTGAATATCGCCAACAAAATTGCCCGGTGCGGGCTCACCCGTCAGACCAAGAATTATGAAAATAAAAAAGGCAAATATGAGATTCATAATTGGACCGGCAAGGACAATTGCAAAGCGAGGACCTACCGGCTTATGGAGAAAGGACACGCTTTGTTCGCTCGGAGGGATATCTTTGCTTGGGTCGTCACCGAACATCTTGACGTAACCACCCAATGGAATCATTGAAATACAGTAAGTCGTATCGCCACGCTTAAACCGAAAAATCTTTCGACCAAAGCCAAGACTAAAGACTTCGACTCTGACGCCAAAGAACTTGGCGACTAAAAAATGACCCAGTTCATGAACAAATATGAGAAGGCCTAAAAGGATAAGAAAAGGACCGATACCATCTGCAATGCCATGGAGAGCGCTCAATAATGTATTCATAAGACCATTCTAAAGAAGCTCGGGCTTCGTGGCCAAAGAAAATCGCATATGTCTTGGAGCTAAATGGAATATTATGAAGTTTGCTTTGCGTCGAGAGGGCCTAAAGCCAGGTTTCAGCCGCAAAAGCAAAGCCAAAGATCAGCGGAGAGGTGAGTATCACGCCGTCGACGCGATCTAAAATTCCCCCATGACCGGGCATAATGCTTCCGGAGTCCTTAACCTGGGCTACGCGCTTTACCAGCGACATTAAAAGGTCACCCATTTGAGCCGCGAATCCGCACACAAGGGCAAAGAGGCCCACCTGCCAAGAGGCCGTGTGGGGTAAAAACCAATGCGCAAACCCAATGCCGAGTATGACAGAGCCAGCAAGTCCACTGACCGCACCGGCCACCGTCTTTTTGGGTGATATGTTAGGCATGAGCTTCTCTTCACCAAAGGAAATTCCACCAAAATATGCAGCGACATCACCCCCGAAAACAATGATGAGGTGAAGGCAAAACCACTGTATTCCAAATGGTAAACGTAAGGTTTGAATCTCGAAGTAAGGAAATACAACGCAAAGAAAAAGACCAAGTAGTCCACGGCTTATGGCGGGCAAGAGAAGATCGTTAGACAACTGTCCACGTGTAATCCAAATCGAAACACTGAGATATAAAGTGAGCAAAAGAGAAACAGCGAGTAGTGGCTCATGGGAGCGCAGCAGGGAGGCAAACAGGGCGGCTGCAATCACCGCATACCAAACGACGAGTGTTCGTGGAGCTTTTAGAGGTATCAGCGACAGAGTAAGGAACTCGCGGACCATAAGGACCATGGTGAGTGCCACGATCACCTGTAAACCAAAGCTTTGGTAGAAGACTCCGATCATAATTAAAAGGCCAAGTGCTATAGCCGCAGAAACAATTCGCAGCGGGAGTGAGGCAGCCCTAAATTTTCCGTTCATAAAAGGTCCGAGCTCTGTGAGGTCAAAATTTGTGCAGAGGTTTTCCCGAATCGCCGTTGGCGCCGTCTATAAGCGACAAGCGCTTGATCTAATTGGTCCGAGCTGAAATCTGGCCAGCAACAGTCCGCAACATAGAATTCAGAGTAAGCGGCCTGCCAAAGAAAGAAATTAGAAAGCCTGTTTTCCCCACTTGTGCGGATAATCAAATCGGGATCCGGGAGATAAGATGACTCTAAAGATTTCGAAAACAGAGATTCGTCGATGTCATGCGGATCAATTTCACCCTGCGCCACCTTTTGGGCGAGGAGCTGAGCGGCCTGAGCGATCTCTTGGCGTCCGCCATAGCTCAACGCAAAAGTAAGATTCATCCCTGTGCAGTGAGAAGTTTCTTGAATTGTCTTGCCGACCCGCTCAAGTACGGGCTTAGGGAGTCTGCTGAGATCGCCAATAGTGTGAAAGCGAATGTTGTTCTTAATTAATGTTGCCGTTTCGCGCTTAAGTCTGCGCGCCAACAAAGACATAAGCACAGATACCTCTTCATCAGGTCTGCGCCAGTTTTCCGTACTAAAGGTAAATAAAGTTAGGTTTTCAATTCCAAGCTGAGCGCAATGCTCGATAATTCCTCTAGCGACCGTGGCTCCGCGGACATGTCCAAAGATGCGGTGGTGGCCTCGGGCCTGAGCCCAGCGCCCATTTCCATCCATGATAATTGCGATATGTTTAGGATTACCCACTCGCCCGCGCCTTAAGGATTAAACCGTCATCAACTCTTTTTCTTTATCTTCTGCGATTTTGTCGATTTTCTTGATGTAATCGTCAGTGAGCTTTTGAATCTCGCCCTCGCCTCGCTTGGCCTCGTCTTCACTAATGACCTTATCCTTTTGACCCTTCTTTAAAGCCTCATTGGCATCTCGGCGAGCCATGCGCACGGCCACTCGGGCGTCTTCGACCATCTTTTTGATGTTTTTGACCATCTCTTTTCGGCGCTCTTCAGTCAGCTCAGGCACTTTTAGACGAATGACTTTTCCATCATTCTGCGGAGTCATTCCGACGTCGCTTTTTACAATGGCCGATTCAATTTCTTTGAGAACAGAGCCGTCCCAGGGAGAAATTAAAAATGAGCGAGCATCAGGGCACGAAAGAGCTGCGACTTGATTAAGAGGAGTCGGAGTTCCGTAATAGTTCACTCTCACGCTATCAAGCATAGAGATCTGTGCTCGTCCCGTCCGAACCTTTTTGAGTTCATTCATTAAGGCGCCAACGGCCTTTTCCATGTGATCTTTTGCGGCCCGCTGTTGTTCTTGAACCATATTTACCCCCGTTGTTCACTATAACGAACGATTGTGCCGATTTTCTCTCCTGAAACAACGCGAGCGATGTTCCCGGGTTTGGTTAAATTAAAGGTGATAATGGGCAATTTGTTGTCCATCGAAAGGCTGATGGC
>JAPKGD010000336.1 GCA_026648125.1 Bdellovibrionales bacterium
GCCGTCATCACCGGCGCGCCGCGCTCGGACGGCAGTGGCGAGATCACGGCGCCTTTGGAGATCGGCCCGCTGCCGGCGGGGCGCCGACTGGAACCGCTCGAGTACCAGCTCCCGGTGGCGAGCGCGCAGGTCAAGAGCGCGCTCCTGCTCTCCGGCCTCTGGGCCTCGGGCCCCACGCTGGTCCGCGAGCCGCTGGTGTCCCGAGACCACACCGAGCGGGACGCTTGTCACAGGCGATACGTGGCGGGTTGCCGTTCTGCCGGTTGGTATCGTTATTTCCATCCCAGCTGACCGCCGGATTGACTCCACTGTAAAAGCCAGGCACCTCGACGACTGAATTATCATTGTTGAAGAAAGCGACGACAACACGTTCCGTATTTTCTTGAGGAGGATTGGATTCAGAGTTAGCTGCCAGGGCAAGTGTTCCATCGCCGAAAGCAGAGGTGTATGGCTCCCAGTTGCCCAGGTTATCGACATCATTATCGAACATCAGTCTTTCAGGAATCAGGACATCCACCCCAACATCCGCCGGACTGGCATTGGGGCATTGAGCAAACACCGGAGAAACGAACAACATGAACAGACACAACACGAACAACTTTTCTTTCATCTCATCGTACTCCTTTCTGATATGACCTCAGAATCAACCCTCTTAGAGGGCTGAAAAAGGATGCTCCTCTCACCAAACTTACGCTGTTTACCAATGATGACTTCTGCGAGGCCCTTAATTTCGG
The DNA here is from genome assembly GCA_026648125.1 of Bdellovibrionales bacterium. Taxonomy (GTDB): domain Bacteria; phylum Bdellovibrionota; class Bdellovibrionia; order Bdellovibrionales; family UBA1609; genus JAIBAM01. The sequence continues at coordinate 735 of JAPKGD010000336.1, forward strand.
GATTGTCTCGATCGTAATAATCCTCACGATAAAGCATCATAATAACGTCCGCATCCTGCTCAATGGACCCTGATTCACGAAGGTCAGAAAGCATTGGTCGTCTGTCCGAGCGACCCTCCACTCCCCGATTGAGCTGAGCGAGAGCAATGACCGGAACCTGTAGCTCTTTGGCAATCGACTTCAGCAATTTTGAAATTTCCGAAACTTCCTGCTGCCGATTCTCGACCTTTTGTTTCATGCTCATTAACTGCAAGTAATCGATGATAATCAGATCGAGTCCGTGCATAGCCTTTAAGCGTCTTGCCTTCGCGCGAATTTCAAATGGACTAATGCCCGCGGAATCATCAATGAATAATCCAGTTTCACTCATTGCCGCGGCCGTATTGATTAGTCGTGGCCAAGCCTTGTCATCAATTTGACCAATTCGCAAATCTCCCAGGCGGACCTTTGCGGCACTAGCCAGCATACGAATCATCACCTGCTCTTTAGCCATTTCCACAGAGAAATAGGCGATTTTCTTCTTTTCTTTCATTGCAGCGTTTAAAGTGACATTCAAGCTGAACGCGGTCTTTCCCATCGAAGGACGGGCAGCGATGATGATAAATTCTCCGGGTTGGAATCCGGCCGTGAGTTCATCAAGCTCCAAAAAGCCGCTTGAGATTCCGGTCACTTTCATCTTTTGTGCATAAAGCGACTCAATCTTTTCTAAGCTTGTACGCACAAGTTCACTCGCATCAACCAAGCCTTGAGAACCGCGCGCTTGACTGACTTGAAAAATCTGTTGCTCGATCATATCAAGAAAGCCAGAAATGTCTTCGTAATCCGGGTTGAAAGCCTTCTCGATAAAACCCTGGCTGACTTTTACAACCTGACGAAGCACCGACTTTTCACGGATAATTCTGGCGTAAGACTGAATGTTTGCCGTGGATGGAGTCTGATCCATGACTTCGGCGAGATAAGTTGGGCCACCAATTGCGTCGAGCTCATCATGCTCCAAGAGATAATTAGAGACGGTCATAATGTCGGCAGCTTGGTTGCGCTTGTGGAGCGCCTGAATAGCGAGAAAGATCTTCTTATGTGCAGGTTTATAAAAGTCGTCGACAGAAATTATCTCAGCGACGTCGTCCCACCTCTCTGGCTCGACCATGAGGCCGCCAAGAACGGATTGTTCTGCTTCAGAATGATGTGGCGGTACACGCTGATCCAGAGCGCTCAAAGATCCCCCTCAATGTGAAAGGCGGGCCTGGTGCCATGATGCTCGAACTAAGCTGACCCGCTGGTGCCAAATCTTACGTGGCTTCAGCTTTATTTCTAACTTTTATCCGGTAGGTATCAATCTTTTTTTTCAGCGTGTTGCGGTTGATGCCGAGCATACGGGCGGTGCGAACCTGGTTGCCATTATAAACTCGGAGGGCCAACTCAATCAGTGGCCGTTCAACCTGTTCTAAAACAATTTGGTGAAGATTTTCGAGGTCGACCTGGGCCTCTTCGCGCTGCTGAAACAATACTTCAAGCTTGCTTTTTACAAGTTTTTCTAAACTTACGGTTTGTAAATTGGCAACGAGCAAATTGTCGGCGCTTGCAGCAGTAGCAGACATACCCTTGGACCCCCTCACAACTTAGGATGTGGCGTTCTTTAAACGCCTCGCTGATTGGGAGCAATTGCAACCGGGCAGGAGACTTTTGCTGAAGAATTTTTTCAGCCAGCCATTTTGGCTCAATTTGGTTGAATGATGGGCTGTATAAAACATTGAATTTTTTAAAGAGACCATGTTCGTGAGCAAAATTTTCTGACCAGATAAAATCTCTTTCTGAACAGATCACAAATTTAAATTCGCAGTTGTTGGCGTGAAGTTTTAAGTTTTCAAAATTAAATTTTCCTGGCTCGCCACTGTCGGGAGTTTTCACATCAATAATCTTTCGAACCCTTGGGTCAACGTCCACACAGCCTTACGGGCTGGAGGGGTACGATGGCTGCCAAGGGCAAATCAGTTTGGGAGGTTATCGACCTCTGGTATACGGCCGGCTTTGCGGGTTGCCCGTGGTCTGTACCCTTGCGCGCCACCGCCGACCTGCTTGGTGGCAATGGGAGTGCATTTTTCGACCTCGACCGCCGCAACGGTCGGATCGGCCGCTTCGAGACCGATCGCCTGGAGCGAGGTGCTGGCGAGTATGTGGCGCGGATGAATCGGATCAATCCGCGCATGCAATACTCCATGCGGCGACCAGGGCCGCATATCGTCACCGACTACGGCATCCTGCCTGAACCTGCGCTTTCACGCCACGAGTTCTACGACTGGATGGAGCGGACCAACGATACGCGCTACTTCGTCGGAGGACGCCTCGTCGATCGCGGTTCGCAGTCGCTGTTCGCGTCGGTGGAGTTCGGCCGTCGGCACGGGCACCCGGACGAGGCTGCCGTCGAAACGTTTCGGTTGCTTGTCCCCCATATGGCCAATGCCTGGCGCATCTCGACACTCGTGCAGACCCGTGACGATGCGGCGGCGGTGACCAACCTGGTGATCCGGCATTGGCTCTGCGGCATAGTCGCGCTTCGCCGCGACGGCACGATCTTGTTCATGAACGAGGCTGCCGAACGTGTCATAGCCT
>JAPKGD010000337.1 GCA_026648125.1 Bdellovibrionales bacterium
CATCTAACTTTGATCTCTGGCCACTGGTCAAAACGAGCTCTTTAGGCTGAAGCAACTGCCAAAGTCTTACTCGCTCCTCTGCCAATGAGGTCTTATAATAAAAGGCTTCTCCGGTTGTAGGCTCCAAAAACGCCACATGGGATTCATCAAAGGCGCTCAAAAAATGACCCTCGCGGCTCTCAAGAGTCGAAGGGTCGTAAACCATTCCCGGGGTCAGAACCCGCGTCACCGCTCGCTTGACCAGCCCCTTTGCCGTTGCCGGATCTTCGATTTGGTCACAAATCGCAACCTTGTGCCCCGCAGCTAATAGTTTTGCAATCGGCCCCGCTACACTATGGTGAGGCACACCGCACATTTTAGTTTCATCGTTGGCCTTTTTGTTTCGGACCGTCAGTGCAATACCAAGTATGGGTGCCGCTAACTCCGCATCGGCGTGGAACATTTCAAAAAAATCGCCCATGCGAAACAACACGACTTTATCGGTATGGGCGGACTTGATTTCCCAATACTGCTGCATCAAAGGAGTCATATGAATAGGGCTATCCCAGCCCTTCTATACGGTCAACGTTGCTGCGCTGAATTAACATTGAGTCGACGGAGACGGCGGCGGAAGTCAATAACTTGAGCTTCGCTTACCGGCTGGTCTCCATACCGGATCCCCACCACCATTGCCGACAGCTCTTCAAGCTCATCCCTAGCCTCGGGCCATTTTTCAAAAGCACGGCTAAAGAATTTAACAGGCCCCTCCGCCTGATCACGACGAAGCCCCAAACGCCCGAGCTGCCGAGTAAGCTCAAATTCCAATCGGGCCCCCACATCACGGCGGAGCTTCTCGCCCCTCTTCGCCCAAAGGACCAGGATAAGTCCCATGAAAATCATCGCCATCACGGAAATCAAGAACAACGCTCCCCGAGTTATTCGCTCCCAGCCGAGCATTGCCCATAGGTTTTTTTGAAAATTGAAATCGTATCTCAAAAGGTAGGTGATCCAATAAATTTCCGCTTGATCAAAAATCAAACGGCTACGCATTAACATTCTGGCAAAATTGGGGCCCAGCCACTGACTCAAGGTGGAAGCCAAAATGCCGTCCTCCGCTGTGCCCGCCGTACGCTCAAAGAATCTCTGCCCACCTAATGCCACACGTTCCTCGGCCACCCACGCCGTGGGATCGAGTCTGGCCCAAGAGTTTCGCACTTCGTCCCAATACTCAACCCAAGCGTGGGCATCCCGCTGATAGACGATCCAATAATCTCCCATCATGCTTGGGGCTCCGCCTTGGTATCCCACGATGACTCTCGCAGGAACCTTGAGGTGCCTTAAAAGGGTCGCCGTAGAAGAAGAGAAGTGCTCACAAAATCCGCGCCGAGTTCGAAATAGAAAATCACTTAAATTCCTCACCGGGGGGGGCGAGAGCGTATAGGAGAACTGGTTATCTAAAAAATACCGCCGAATGTTTGCAATCGCTGGTTCAGATTTTCCAAAAACGTCCTTCCATTCCTGCAAAAGCTCCTTCATTTCATCCGATGGTTCACTGACCTGAAGGGCTTCGGAGACTTCTTTTTTATCCCACACCACCATTCGAGGAGAGGACAAATAGGATATGGCATAGGTTTCTCGGCTGTTCAGTGGAGCCCTCAAGGAAAAGGTGAGTCCCCGCCCCTCAAGAAGATCGAGTTGCCTCACACTCGAGCTCATCACAACACTGCTTGGCCAATCCAAGGTGAAGAGCCAGGGTGCTCCTCCTTCTTGAATCATAATTTCAATTTGATCGTCGGTCGGAATTCTTCGTTGTGCCGGAGTTCTTGAGCCCATGGGATCCCAATTTAAACCATCCTCTTTGTCCAACACCGCACCTCGCCAATAGAGCCTGGTGATGGGCGGACGAAATCCTCCCTTAAAAAAAGCTCGAAAGGCAATTTCGTCGGACCGAGCCAGCCGTGATACGTCTCCCGGCCGAATTCGCCCAGAAAACCCAACCTGCGAACTCTCCTGCTGACCTCTTTGAAAAAGAGAAATATTAAATCGAGGAAACAAAATAAATAAAACAATCAGTACAGGGGCTGCGGTCAGCAAAAGTCGGGCAGCACGTTTCCATGGCAGACCTCTGCCTGGGTTCGGCATATGATAGAGATGCATGAGAGCGAGAATGGCTGTGAGGTCCACAAACATGAATACGGCCATAGTCATACTTTGCGAATTGAGTAGCTTACTCATCAGTAAAAGTAAGCTGAGATTAGTTACCGTCATAAGATCACGGTAAGAGCGTATCTCGAGGGCTTTCAGCGATATCATGAGGACAAGGAGGGCCGTGGAGGCAGGGTCGCCAATGAGTGTATTGAACTCTAAATAGACCCCACCGGAAGCAATGGCTCCGATAACAGCAGCTCCCCAGCGCCCCGGGCACCAAACCCTATACACATCGGCCAGCCATCGCCAAAGTACAAAGGTAATTCCCAACGTGGGTATCCATATTGGCAGATCACCTATTTGAATGGCGACGTTGATGGCGACTAAAAGATAAACGAGGCGCTGCTGAAGTCCGGTCACGAGACCTCCGCCTTATACCGAGCAAGGGCACGAAGACACTCTTGACCATGCAACCAGCCCCTACCCTTGCCGATCTTTAGCGAGGGCAACTGGAGCTCAAAGCTATTTTCACCTTCACGAAGTTCATTGATCCACATCGACATTTGACTTAAACCCGCCTCTACACCCAGAGATGATACCTGATTCCAATCGAGAAAGAAGTGCTGCGGAGATGTCGTTTCATATCGCTTAGTAAGGAGTTCGCCATGTCGAGCAAAGGCCTTCCAATCAACGTGATGATGCGACTCTCCCTGTTGATACTTAGTGTGTTCTCGAAAATCTTCATGCTGAGTTTCGGCCCAGCGACCTTGTCGTTCCCCCGCCCCTTCGCCAAACCAATCGGGAATCAACTCCCTCTCTCCCAAGCGCCGAGGATAAATATAGATTGACCCGTCCAATGAAAGATTCGACCAAGCCCAAAATAATCCCATCGGATAAAGCGTGCCCAATTGGAGGGATGGAACCGAATAGACCCCACGACGATCAATCTGCACCGGAACTTCCACAACGACCCGGCTGCGACTCGGAATCTCGTTGACGACTGCACCTTGTCGAGCGGCAAATTTTCGCGGCTGAGATTGAATTAAAAATCGAGAACGAGCGGACTGATTTAAAAAGGCAAGACGGATCTTAGCGGACTCTCCCACAAAACTATCTTCACACTCGAGCAATTCGATTCGTAATCTCTTCAGATTTCTCTGTGTGGCGACCATGGCCAGCATGTAGACACCAAACAGAACAAAGGCGAGA
>JAPKGD010000338.1 GCA_026648125.1 Bdellovibrionales bacterium
GAATGGCTTCATCTACAGTCACAGGATTTTCTGGAATAAAAATTTCTTCCGCACCACCGGCAAGACCCACTTCTATGGCAATATGCCCAGAGTCTCGGCCCATGACTTCAACGATAAAGAGGCGATCATGGCTGGCGGCCGTGTCGCGAATACGATCGATGGCGTCGAGAGCCGTGTTCACAGCGGTGTCAAAGCCAATGGTCATATCATTGCCAGCGATATCGTTGTCGATGGTTCCCGGCACGCCAACGACCGGAATCTGGTGCTCCTGCCAAAGGAGGTGTGCGCCATTGTAAGAACCGTCACCGCCAATCACAACCAGAGCATCAATCCCGAGTTCCTTTAAATTTGTGGCGGCTTGTTTGCGAAATTCGGGTTTAAAAAACTCCATACAACGACCGGTTTTTAGAAAGGTTCCCCCGCGTTGGAGGATGTTCGCAACCGAACGGAGCTCAAGCGGCACAGCCTGCTTTTTAAGGAGTCCCGAATACCCCTGAATCAGCCCTTTGATCTGAAGGCCCTGGGTTATACCCACTCGCACCACAGCGCGAATGGCGGCATTCATCCCTGGAGAATCTCCCCCACTAGTTAAAACTCCAATTGTCTTGAGGCGAGTAGCGTCAAAAGTGGCCATGGGCCCTAATATGGACAAGAGGTCTTCTTCGGGCAAGATTTAGGTCAATAAAAGAAGCGTGGCACAAAATAAAAAAGGCCAACCTTTTGGGCTGGCCTCTTTCGTCGCTCAAAAAAATGAGCTAACTAGCGAACCATGTTCTTAAACTCAGCACCTGGGCGGAACTTGGGGTACCAAGTTGCAGGAATCTTGATTTCCTTGCCAGTTTGAGGATTGCGGCCAGTGCGGGCCTTACGCTTTGCCTTAATAAATGTGCCAAAGCCTACCAATTTAACTTCGTCACCCTTCTTAACAGCCTTGCGGATGTTGTCGATAGTGCAGTCGAGAATCTTCTCGGACTGAGTCTTAGTCAAACCGGTTTCAGCAGCAACCTTCTCAATCAGTTCAGCTTTGTTCATTGGTTCCCCCATTATGCTAGAACTAGGTGGTTGATAAATTTTGTAACGATGATTGAAAACCAAGGCGCAAACTTCCGTCAATGAGTATTTAATAATGTTGCGAGAGTTTTGATGGAATTACGACTTGGCGTAGACAGTTGCTATTAATTTAAGCGCCCGCGTGACTCTTGGTCCGTATCTTCTGAATCAGTTTCTGGATTTTTATTGACTTCGTTTAGGTCAGGGGCCTCTTCAGCCGGAATTCTGAACTTTTCTGAAGACCACTTTCCAAGGTCGAGCAACTGACACCGCTCTGAGCAAAAAGGACGATGTGGGTTAGAAGAAACAAAGGGCGTTTCTTTACCGCAATATGGACAAGGAACAAGTCGTTCTTCACTCATATGCGAAGAAGTGTACTTTAAAAAACGCTCAAGTTACCAGCGTAAAAGTACGTCCGAATAACCGACTTTAGCGCCATTATAGAACAGCTCAAAGCGGATCTGCTGCACTGAGCCCATGTTTGTGAGCGGAACTGGATTTACAAAAAAGGTGCCCTTCGCCTGAAAAATCTTATTGTATCCGCCACCGACACCGGTCGTTCTCAGCTCAATTTCGGTGTTGTTATTCGTTGCGTAGACTGTGCCCTTGTAGGGCAAGTAAACGGGTGAGAATCCGAGGCTGGAGTAGGCTACTAACGTCGCCTGACCCAGAGAGGGAATGCCGTTTCCACTGAGATAGAAAATAAATGACGCCTGGTTGTCCCAATTGTTGCAATCGAAGTTCAACCAGTTACCAAAGGGGAGAAAATCACAAAGACCATAATCCTTAAGAATCTCACGGTATTTTCCGTGATCCAAGATTTGTAGACTTCCAGACCAATATTTTGTGTAACCGGGATTTGAGGGGTTAACCACTCCGCCTGCGGTTCCTGGTAAGCACTGGTTGATTTGAGGAACATAACCATAGTTTGGTCCGTAAGCAGTACACTGAGCGGTAGAAAAGCATCCATTGTAAGCGGCAATGTAGACTGAGCCGGCAGCACAGGTTCCGGCCGGATTCACGTTGTTGTTACCAGACATTTTTCCACTGCCGTCACAAGCCACAATGGTCCCTGTGAGCGAAAGGGCCGCTACAAGCATAGTAAATATCTGGCGCTTCATAATCGATCTCCTTAAAGGCAAAATCTGACTGCCTCAAACACCCCATAATTCAGAGATTGTGCCAGCTGGGCTCTAAAATAATTGATCCTGGGGCAAGTTCGCTCCCATGAGCGCTTGAAAACGTTACCCGAAGTGACAAAGTTGGGCCTAGGTAGGGATTAGACACCCAGCGAGTTTTGACTTTAAGGGCGTATGAGAAAGATCAATGGGTTAGCAAAACATTTTATCCGCTATGACTTCTGAAATATGCTGTCTACCTGTTGGCCAGCAACATCGATAAGAACAATCTAAATATAAAGAGCTTCAGACTCTGGGACTCTTGCCTCTTTCGCCTAATCTCAAGCCAAGGTCTTTCGGAAAATAGCAATCAGATCAACAGGCGTTCAAACTTGAAACATCGACGTCTCAATCTGAGACATTCCCTAATAATTTAAACAGTTTGCGCAACTTTCCTGCTGGCCAAACGTTTGCCTATGAAACGAGTGGGATGAGCCCCGGGAGGGGACTTGGAATCACTGATAATTTGGGCAAGAGGCTTGAGCCCTGCATTGATAATGATCTTATTATTAGTGTCAGAGAACTCAAATTCACAGCCACTGCCTTTAAAGCCAGAAGAGATATACAAGCGTTGCTACATTCGTATGACTCGAATGCTTCCCGACGCCAATGACCCTCGTCTCAAAGACGTCATCTCGGGTTCGCTCGCGGCCGACGAGGCCTGTGCCCAGGTTTTTGACCTAGGCAAACTTTCAGAGTCAGGAATTCTCATCAATCGCATGGACCATGTATCTCAGTCTGTTTTAAAGACCTTCCACGGCCTTCACCTCACCTGGTTTAAAAGCCGCATTCATGCATTCAATCCTACGGCATCTTTTTTGGTTCGAGATGGAGAAGAAGCGCCGCTTTACTTTACCAGAGCCGCATTTTTAAGCGGAGCTCAATTCAAATCGGTGGTCACTCATGATTCGGGGCTTCAAGGGGTTCGCGATCAAGTGTATGGCCCGGATGGAAAGAAGCGTTCCAAAGTATCAGATCCAGAGTCTAACGGGTTTCTAAGTCAGCGCATCGTCACTTACAAAGCTGAGATGCCATATGCAAGTGAAACAGATCTTATTTTAGCCTATACAAATACA
>JAPKGD010000339.1 GCA_026648125.1 Bdellovibrionales bacterium
CTGAAAAAAGTATTGAAATGACTAGGTAATGTCAAAAAGAAAATCCCCGGGGCAAGCGCTCTCAATCGCGTAGGACTGAAGAATATTTTTTGGGGTTCGAAGCAGGACGTTGCCTGTAATAATCCATAAAAAAAGCCCGCGAAGTCGGAAAGATTTCAAGTGAAGAAATACTGGTGCAAAAGACGAGGAAGTCTCTTCCTCCTTGGGGACAGTGCTCTTCATTTAGATGAAATAATAAAATAGGGATTGAGTGAAAACTTAAAAATGGTGGCCCGGGGGAGACTTGAACTCCCACACCCGTGAGGATACTGGATTTTCTTACCACTCTGATTTTCATCAGCCCCTTTTTAGGGGTTTGTGGTCTGGACTATGCCTTGACCGTAGTTTTCACTTTAGGTCCCGCTCGTCTAGTCTCTACACCTTCCAAAAAGATTTCTCTTCAAGGCTTGGCTCGGCATTAGCAATCTCAAAGCAGAGATAAAGCCTTCACCGAATTTGGGCGGTTCTACTCCGAGGGTTTCCCCAAGGGCACTCAATTTTCTGTCGGTCTTTTATAACCGACGGTCTGAGTCCAGCGCGTCTACCAATTCCACCACCGGGCCACTTCATAAAGTTCTCATTCAAATTTCAAAGATCCCTTGGCCTCCCCTAAAGGAGCCAACTTGAAGGTAGGTAGGTAAGGGATTTCTCTAAGAGTTTCAATTGCTTTTTGCCTATGCAGGGGGGCGCAAAACCAAACCCAACGTGCCTTCGCTAAGGGGCAGGAGCGGCCGAAGCCCGGTTCTTTGAAAAAAGTATAGGAAAGTATAGCAACTCCGCTCAAACGCGGCACATTTGCCCATCCGGGAGGAACCGCTTAAATTTCATAAGTATCTTAAATAACTCGATTATTCGTAATCCATCCGGCTTAGGCACCTAAGGCACAGGGCTTGCTAACTCACTGCGTCGAAAGCCTGAAGCTAACACGAAGGGGTTTTGGCTATGAACTCGTTATCTCGATCTATGATCGTAACATTATTGGCGGTTTCTCAGTTTACTTGGGCCCAAGCGACCCAGGACACCACAACAGCTGTGGTGCAGAGCCAAGAGGCGGCGACAATTGACGCCACTCAGGGTGCGAAACCACAGAACAACAGCAACACCAACCACGTGATTGTTGAAGTTCAAGATTCAAATGTGGTGAAGCAGCCGACAACAACGGTCATTGCTTCTCCTCTTGATGAGTCGCGGGCAGAGCGTTTACGTAAACAACGCCAAGAGTATGAAATTCAGACTGAAAATAAAATTGTCGAAAAACTCGAGCAGTCTCGTCTTGAAGACGAGAGAAACCGCGCGGAGAAGCTCTTTGGCGATAAGCAAGAAGTAGCGCCCGTGGTTCAGCCCGCAGTGATTCAACAAATGCCAGTTCAGCAGGTTGTGGCTCCCGTTGTAGAAGAAAAGAGTGTCACACAAGACGATCTTTCGGCTGCAAAGCAGGAAATAATCACTGCAATTGAAGCTAAGAAGATCGAAGAGCCTAAGCCCATCGCGGAGGCTATTCTTGTCGACAAAATTCAAGAGAAGAAGGCCCAGCACCGCACTTACATGACGTCGACAGTTGGACTTCAGGATTATATGAGCGCGATGAATATCGAAAGCCGGGGAGCTGCGGGTCTCGGTATTGGTCGAACCTTTGATGATGGGATGTCGATTGAGGGTTCATTCCTTTATTCCAACTACTTCATGGATGACTTGTTTTGGGTGACTGGAACGCCGATCTTTCGCGAGTTGGACCAATGGAATCTTCAAATGGCCGGCAAATATTCATTCTTTAAAGGCTCGCAGTTTAGACCTTATGTGGGCGGACTGGCTTCTTGGACCTATCGTAAGTATTATGATCGCGTTGTTTACACTTGGTCGGGCGGATACATTCCACCTGAGAATGAGGCGACTTCATGGGCATTCGATGTTGGTGTGACCGCCGGCTTTGATTTTGTGTTCGGCGAAAACTTCGCGGCAGGGGTTGAGTACCGTTATTCAATGAACCTCTTTCACCGCAGTGAATCGGACATCCTGAGTCGTCAATACCGACCGCAGGGTGCAAGTCTTGTAGAAGAGACTGATTATTCAGCCTTCTTGATTAACGGAAAATACCGCTTCTAAATTTTCAAAATAAAAACTGATTTTGGACGGGCTGGCGCAGATCGCGCTGGCCCGTTTTTGTTTCTTAAGGAGTGAGTCTCAAGCGGGGAGTTGTTTTTGATGGATTAGGTCGAAGCGCGTCCCACAAAAATGGGTTCCTGCAGAGAGGTAAGTCGGCAGTAACGGCAAAGACTTCTACCCAAGTGCCAGGCAATGAAAGGGACTGATTCCGCGGCAGAGTCATCCAACCTCGAGGCGTAGTGGCAACGATATCGGTTGGCGAAGCTCGCCTTGCACCACCTGCGAGGCGTATGGGATCAACGGGAACCGCAAGTTTTAGACCTTCCGTCGTTTGTACAAAGACTCCTCCTTGCGCACGAACAATTTCTAGGTAAGGCGGCTGTGGGCCTATGGACACGATCTCAAAGCAATTGCCATGGGCGGGAACTATACCGAGCTGGCGCGCGGACAAGAAGTCGTTTGCCAAAGGGCTTCCGGCAAGATGTATTTTTAACTTTTCAAGATTCCACTTTTGACCGTCGCTCATGATCAATGCGGCGGCGGCTGTGACTATTACCGCTGCATTGGACGATCCCGCAAATTGCAGACCATTGTTAAATTCAAAAATAGAGGGAGCGAGAAGGTCGGGCTTTCCAAGCTGAATTGACCGACTGGTTTTTTCGGTGTCGAAGGCTCCTACACTGAGAACTTTGGGGTTATCCGCCGGATTTAGGACGCTTTCATCAGGACTCGTATATTGAAAGCTTAATCCATCACCATGTCCAACAAGGCGCAATTGGTCTTGATGCGAAAAATTGAGGCTCCGATTTTTTATTCGTACAAAATATTGTCCAGCTGGTAACTCCGCGACAATGGTTTCGCGCGGGTATTGGGTTTGTCCTTCGCCAGTCACGACCTCACTTTGCACCAGTTGAGAGCGTACTAAAATGTTTAAGGTGTCATCGGTTAGAATGAGATCAAGATCTTTATTGGTGCCTTTGGTTTGGTCTCCTGAAAATGAATTCCAACTGAGAACTAATCGAATGCGACAAGTCTTTGCTCCAATTAAAGGTTGGCAGCGGATAGGTAGAGAATTGTTGGGCCCAGGTAACTCGACCCAACCGTCACTACTGGTTGCAAAATTGGTCCAATTGGAAGTGGTTTTTGCGTAAT
>JAPKGD010000034.1 GCA_026648125.1 Bdellovibrionales bacterium
AAAGGCGCAAGATCGGGGTTCGTGACGACAACTTGACCCAAATAAAACACTCAGTTAACGATCGCCACGCGAGTCTAATTTCGCAGACTTCCCGATCCCAAAATAGAAAACGGCAGACCTCGAACACGAGATCTGCCGTTTGAAAACCGGGAAGCAAATCGAGAAGCACAAAGAAGCAAACTCACGAAATCTCGCGAAACTTTTTGAAAGATTCGGCCGACGGGCTTCAGGGCCGATACGTTATTTCAAATACTTAGAACTGTTCGTTTTCTCGAAGACCGTGCTTGAAAAGCTCGGAAAAATTGGCGGAGAGGGTGGGATTCGAACCCACGAGACGGTTTTGCCGTCTACTCGATTTCGAATCGAGCGCCTTCGGCCACTCGGCCACCTCTCCGGACTTTGAGTCTACTAGGTAAGTGAAGTCGTTTACTTTATCTGTAGGCCCCGTTCAAGCGCGCTCTTGACGCGCGAGCCAAAGGCCAACTTGGTTGGAGCGAGCTAAAGTAGACGGCAAGGTCTTCCATGTCCCGATCAGACAGCGTTCCCGCCATAGGAGCCATAAGAGGGTCCACCCTTCGACCAGCCTTGAAGTCTTGAAGCTGCTTCAGCAAATAGTCCTTTTTTTGCCCCGCTAAATTAGGCCAAAGAGGATTTTGGCTAACACCCTTTTCACCATGACAAGCGGCACAGGTGACAGCGAGCTTTTTAGCCCGTTCAATTTGGGCCTCTGTATTTGCAAAAGCGGGAAGCGAAGAAATCAGAACTGTTATTAAAATTAAAACCTGTTTCATCATAGCTCCTTATCAAATACCAATACTCAACACGGCCCAAGCGGCGCCCACGGCTCCGACTTTAGTGCCTTTTGCTTCGGTCGGATGGCCAGCCTCTGCGGATTCAACCCGCACCAGAGCCCACATGAGGGGACCAAAAACATATTTTGCTCCCAGGCCATGTCTCTCGTAAGCATCCGATGGAAAATCACGGTTCAACTCAAGACGGTCATACCTATAAACCAATTGAAGACGTGCGCTTAAATCCCAGTTGGCTTGAAAAAGCACGCCTTGCGATTCGCTGTTGGTCACTTGTGCACCATAGCCCGTCGAATCTGTGACAAAGCTCTGCACGAATGATCCATTCCAATTTTTGGCTCGCGCAAACTCGGCCATGAGTGTGAGGGGCACGCGATTTCCTGTGGAGCGATGAAGGGACCACATTGCATAAACAGATCCAGCGCTCGGAGGCTGCTTGTTGAGTTCCTCTTCATGATAACTTCCACTCGCCCCGATCATCACAGGCCAGGATCTCGCCATAAAGCGAACATTGGCCAGAGCACCCCAAAGGGTGGCTTGGTTGTTGGCCAATTGACCTTGGTTCTTTTGTCCGTTGACCCCACTCAAATCATAGTGAAACCGATCTCCCAGATTTCCACTGAGCATTGCTCCCGTTTCAAAGCCCGTGTTCCACGAAGTATTGGTTTGAATGCGAACATAGGGACGATGCTCATCAAACATCAAACCAAAAGGAGGGATAAATCGGCCTAAAACAACATACTGAGGGAGCCAACCGGGCGCACTATCATCACGAATCATCCAGCGCACATACATATGTCGAGGGCCCGAGTTAAATCCGCCCAAGTTATGTTCAGCGACCAATCGCACTTCCGCGGACTCACTGCTCAATGGGACAAGCGGAAGACTTGCGTAAATGTTGGCGGCCATAATTCCCATACCGCCTCGGCCAGAAGTATGACGTTCGGGAATATAATAAAGGCCTTTGATGTCTGCGCCCGCGTATTCCTGCTTTGAAAACGCACTTAATTTAAACTCGCCTGCCCCATAGTATTTTCCATTCATATTCTTGGGGCCCCCACCGGCGGGCGAGTAATGACATTGGGTACACCGATTTTGACCTATTTTAAGGGCATACTCGGGGCGGGCCTGAGCAATAGCCGGCAAAAGTAGGACTGACCAAAATAGCGTAAACCTTAGAAATTTTACCTGGTTTACCCGACGAAACCTGCGCATATAGCTCTCTCCATTGGCTACGATCTTGCTGCGATGTATAAGTCGCGCCGAATAAATAGCGAGGGCTTTGCCAGTGGTAAACCATAATTACTTCAAATCGATATTTTTTTGCATTTTGTCCGGCTTGTTTACGTTTCTCGCCGCCTGTGGGGGTGATGGCAAGCACCAGCCTGTAGATAGCAATGTCTCCTCGGCGGTCAGCGGCGGATCAGCTGGCCCCGCAGTAGATTTTTCGGTGGCTAAAAGCATCCTTCAAAACCGCTGTGTTCGCTGCCATGCCTCGGGCGAACTCAACTGGAATTCTAAAGAAAAGGCTGAAGCAGCGGCCAAAAGAGGCGCTATAACACGAGTTCTTTCAACAAATTATATGCCCCTAAAAGGCTCACCCGAATCGCAGGCCATCACCGATGGAGAGCGGGCACAGCTGCTGGCGTGGGCGAAGTCGGTTAATGGCTCCGCTGGTGCTGCGATCAGCGGTGCTAGTGCTGCAAATTCCCCTAATGTTATCCAAGACAGAAATTTGAGCGTGGCCTTTCAATGTATGGCCTGTCACGGTCCTAACGGGATATCCATCGCTGAGACTTTTCCGAATCTTGCTGGTCATGATCCACAGTACATTTTCAATCGGCTCACCGGATTTTTAAAAAAGGATGCTTCTGGCATTATGCCGGCTAAGCTTAATCAGATTTTTTCTGATAATGGCATTTTGATCTCTTACGACCCAGATGGTTCTGCTCAGATCAATGATGAGGGAAAATCGTTGCTTCAGTACCTTGCAAATTATTTTGGTTGGTATTCAGTTTCACAATCACCTGCCGAATTTACTCAACTTCGCGAAAAGCTCGATGAAAGCGCAAAAACAGAATATTTGGTAGGCAAAGAAGTGGTCACTCAGCGCTGTCTCGCTTGCCACCTGCAAAACAATTCACGTCCTATTGCTGGTGCTGCGATGATATTTGGGCAAAAGGCGAGCTATTTAGCGGCTCGCCTTGAGGAATTCAGCAATGAAAGTGGCGGAACAGTGATGCCCGCCATCGTCAGCACTTTAAGCGAAGAGCAGAAAAAAGCCGTGGTTACTTATTTAAGTTTGACTCACCCTGATCAGGCCCGAGAATAAATTTTCGAGTTTCGCCAAAATCCATAACTGCGAACTGTTCGTCTGAAACTTTCAATTTCAATTTGGCTTCGGCAAGGTGTTTGGGCGGCTCATCGATTCCTTCATTGGTGAGCCGAAATGTTCCAAAGTGAACCCCAATAGAAACTTTTGAGTAGAGATCAAGATGGGCTTGAACCGCCTCTTCAGGATTCATGTGATTATCCTTCATAAACCAACGGGGCTCATAAGCTCCGATGGGCAGTAGCGATACATCGATTTTGCCCAAGCGCTCACGGATCTCTTTGAAATGATAGGAATAGCCCGCATCCCCCGAATAATAGACCTGGCCCTTTGCATTTCTGATCACAAATCCACCCCAGAGGCTTTCAAACCGATCAAATAGACCCCGGCCAGACCAGTGCCGGGCAGGGGTAAAGATCAGTTGATGGCGGTCGTCGAGAGGGACCTGCTCCCACCAATCCATTTCATTGACGTTCTCAAGACCAGACTGGCGAAGGAGATCTCCATCACCCATCGGCACAAAGAATTTCGGGCGATCTCTCTTAAACAAGTCCTTCAACGTGGGTAAATCCAAATGGTCGTAATGATTATGGCTTACTAAAACCACATCAATTTTTGGCAACGACGAGAACTCAATGCCGGGCTTTCTCACTCGCTTTGGCCCAGCCCAACTCACCGGACTACATCTCTCTGAAAAAATAGGGTCCGTGAGGATATTTAGACCCTTTAGCTGAATGAGCATTGTGGCGTGATTGATAAAAGTTAAAACAACTTCGCCGTCGTTGACGGTGCTTGCAATTTGAGGACGCCCCTTGTTTTCAACTTCTTCTGGCCACGGCGTTCGATTGTTATAGATTTGCCATTTGAGAAATTGCCAAAAACTCTTTCCACTCTTGCCGCTGGGATTAAAAAATCTTTCTCCGTCAAAATGATCCGACTCTTTGATGGCAGTTGCCCGCTCAACAGGTGCAAACAAAAGTCCCAAACCCAAAAGCCAGCTGATAGAAAAAGTGAACTTACCCCCTGATCTCATTCTGAGACGACCTCCGCTTCAAAAAATATGACCTCTGACAGAAACTAACCTTTACCACAGCCTCATTCAAAGGTTGGTGCTTGCCCGGCTGGGGTGCGTCTTACAGTGAGACATAACAAGTCAAAAAATACTTCAAAAATTTATCAAAAGAGCCTGAATTTCCGATAGGATAGAGCAAGGAAGGACAAATTGAAATGTTAGCTGCATGTCGCTTTTATAGGTTTCCAAAAGCGATCCCCTTTGCTCGCGGCAGGGGCGGGTTCAGTTTGGTCGAGATTTTAGTTGCTCTGGCCATCATGGCCGCTGTCACCCTCGGTGTTTCCACGTTGATGACGTCTTTAAACCAACAGTACTACCGAGCCAATTTTACTCAAACTCTTGAAACATTACGGCAGGAAATCATTAACAATATTTCTGGAAGTGGAGCAGGGTTGGCGGGCACCGGTGGAGCCGGAGTGGCCGCTGCAAATATGGCCAATGACTCTTGGTTTCAGACGATGCAAAACAATGCGGAATTTGCATGTATTTTAAATAATCAAACCTGTGCGGCGACAGGCTGGCTAAACATCTCACTTTGGGGGCCAGTCCAATTGGACGGCCTTGGCAATCCCACGCCCTATATCCCCGACATGGATAATGTAGCTGGCGCGGGTTTCGACCGCAACGGCTTACCGTGCACAACCTTTGATGGCACTGCCGGTGCCGGGAATAATGATTGCCCCATTCAGTATCAGATACAGGCCCGACTTCTCTGTGAAACTGGCGTTGCGAACTGCGTGAATCCCGCCGTGGAAATTCGCGCAAACCTAAACGTAAACGCTCCAGGAAATTTCTATCGACCGGATCAAACCAGATATAGTTTTGTAATGCGAAAGTCAGGCGGCTCAAGCCGATCGGTTTCGGTGGTGATCGCAGAAATTATCAGTACTGCCGGGGGCGCAAACGAAGGCACGAGCCGGTGTAATCCAGGAAATTGGATTAGTCGAGGAGCTCGATTTGCCTGTGGTGGAGCCTGCGGAAATCTATCCTGGCGCAGATTAGACGACCAGTTTGACTCGGTCCAAATTGCGGGAGCAGGAATTCGGTTTATGCCCGGTTACTGGACTTGCAACGTCACGGTCCCTGCGTGGAGCGTGAACCGTTTTGATATTCGACTGAATGTTGGTGCCGGGGTCAACGAAGCATCGGGCTTCGCTTCACGACCCAATTTTGCCTCAGGCACGGCCACGGTGACTCAGGAATTTGCGGTCAATGATCCCAATGGCTTGGTTTATAATGTGGAATTTCGCTGTAGCACCGCCCCCATAGTTAGAGATTTTGCTTTTGGAATGTGGGGTGAGGGCCCAGGTGGTGTTTACTCTGAAACGACCCTTTCTGCTTTGCGATGCACGAGGAGACTCCCCTAAGATGAGCCATCAGAGTTTAAAATCCATACGTGGAATGGGAATTATTGAGCTTATGATCATCGTGGGTGTTCTTGCTGCGCTCACGGCTGGCATTATGCAGCTCGTAACTGGATTAGGTATCGGGCGAAAGCAGGCAAATATTGCCAACACAATGGAAAATCTCAGAAGCCGCGTTAACGGAGCTCTCTCGAGCAGTGAAGGCTGGCTCAACACCTTAAATCACGCGAACAACAACGGCATTACTAATTGCCTAAGAGACGGTACTGTGTGCGCCACCATTCGAGACACAAATATTGGTCCCATTAGTATTGTCGACAATGGAAATAATGTGATTTTTGATCAGACCTTGGGTTCCGCAGGATTTGATACTTTTGGGCAACCCTGCAACACATTTAACCCGGCGGTTGGGTTAGGCGATGATCTTTGCCCGATCTCTCTCACGGCTGTGATTAGAGGAACATGCGTTGATGGCGGCGCGGGCTGTGCCAATCCTAGCGCTAGAATTACAGTTGATTTCCTATACAACGCAAATACCACGTCATTAAGTAACGCCGTCAACGTGGACCGCTACCGATTAGTGATTAATCGTGGCTCTATCAGTGCAAATCAGAATTTTACTCTCGTTGAAGTTTTCAATGGTGGAAACGGCGTTGACAACGGTGGCCTTCACCTTCTCTGGCGCAACCCCGGCAACGTTTGGATGAACCGATGCCTTAGCAACGGCAGCACGTTGAGGCGAAACTGGACAGAACTTGATGACCCAGCGGATCTAGTTACCATTGGTGGAGCCAATAATAGCGAAATCACTCTTCAGCCCGGCACTTACAGATGCCGCGCCACGGTTCCGGGATATAAAGTAGGTTCATTTGTGGCAACCCTTTCTACGACTGGTGGTCAGACTCTCGGACAAGGCGGTGCGGGAACACTTCTTCGCACTGAAGCTAATAACACCTTGGTAAGTTTATGCGTACCAACGGCCCCCACGCCGTACCCCGGCGAAACTCTCATCGGCGAGCAGACTTATGCAACTATTGACACGCAATTTAGTCTCACGGTGGCCACCACTGTGCGAATTCAAATGACCTGTGAAGACGATGGCGTACCTGAATGTACTGTGTGGCCCAATGTCTGTGCCGCTTGGCAAGTAAACGGAGCTCCCGTCGGCTTTCCTTATGGTTTACCGGCACCCTCTGGCGCAGGTGCAACTTGCGGAGCTAGTTATACAGATGCTTATTTGTCGCAATTGAGTTGTGAGAGGATCAATTAATGCGGCGGGCACGCTCATTTTATTTTATAAAAAACCAACACGGTCTATCTCTCATTGAATCTATGGTTTCTGTAGCAATTCTGGTGACCGTCGCGCTGGGTGTGATTTCATCGATTAACTATTATCAAACGAGAATGGTTTTAGGGAACACGCAAAATTCGCTAGAAAAGATTAGAGGCGACATTTTAGACCGCCTTCAAAACGACCGCTCCTGGCGAGAAACCGTGGTTAACACCGCAGATCTTCAATGTGTCGAGGATATGGCTGACTGTCAGGGCGTGGCTGCCGACTTTCCCATCGAAGTCCGAAATGATGATGGTACACTCTATGCGGACGCTGCAACTCGTTTCAATTCTAATGGCAATATCTGCGATCCCGTTGATATTGCCAACCTTGATGCCGTCACACTCAATTTGCGATGTCCGATTCAGTTCAGAATTGAGGGAAATTTTAATTGCCCAGGTGGCGTACCTTGCTTTCCCACATCGGTGGATATCGTTGCGATACCGACGGTGGCAGACGAATTTAGCCAAGTCTATGGCCAACTGGCGACCGGCCAAGCGAATGTAGCCGCTGGAGCATGTAAGTACTGTCTCACTTTCAACCGCGGATTGGCTACGCGCCAGCAAACTTTCTCCTACATTTCACGCGTCGGACCAAACCCTGGCGCATGCGGGGCGAATGTTTGGACAATGCGTAACCTCAATACTCTAGTTGACGATCAGGAGGCCGTCGCCACTCTCGATGGCTTAGGAGAGCTTGATCTTCCACAAGGTAGATACAAGTGTCGAGCTGAGGCAACCGCCTATAATGTGGGCTCTTTTCGGATTGCACCTTTTGTCGATGGAGCCCAACTGGGAACCGCATCTGGTTCGGGATTTACTGCAGCACTCTCTGGATCAAAGGCCTTTGTTGAATTTGAGGTTCGGCAAAATGCAGCTTTTAAGTTAGGTATTCGGCAATTGTGTTCACGATCAGTATCTGCTTGTGACTTTGGGTTTGACGCTTTATGTGGCCTTGGTGATTACGCACGCCTTGATTGCACGCGAATATTTTAGCGCTTGGAATACGAGTACAGTGGTGGCTCGAATGCAAACCACGTTCCCAATGGTTCATCTAAAGATAGCTGTATGGATCCGCTCTGGCGCTTGAGTAACCACAAACCCGCACCCACCGATTGATAATTTGAATCAAGCACTCTTGAAATATGTGGCTCACCCAGTGCGCTTCGGGCGGTATATATCACAACTCCAGGCAATCGTTGTTCAAGTGTCTTCACGGCATCTAAATTTCCGTTCAGGTCGCCCGGAGAGAAGAATACCATTACCAGGTCAGATCGGGGGAGCAAACCTAGTCCGTCAAAGACTTGCTTATTGGGCAATGCCTCTGCAATCGCCTCAATGTCACTGATGAGCGCTCTCTGATTTGAATTCGAGGTCCACCATAACGGAGGAGCCAGTCCCTTTAGAAATCCAAAAAGTACGAGAAGATAAATGGCAGATTGTCGCCATACCGACCAACACCGTTGAGCCACGAGAAGAGCTGCAGGCAAAACCAAAAAGGGCCAAAGGCTCGCCCAATAAAAGGGCAATCTTTGATTGTGCACAAACATGGCCAAAACTGCGACTGGCCACGCCCAGCGTATACCTATGGCTAATTCATTGACTGGCTTCTGGCGCAGTAGCTGAATCCAGCCAAACAGAGCAACGACCCATATCGCCAAGTCCACCCTCAAGCTGCGGTTAACAAAATACAAGTCTTGAGCGCCGAGACCCATTTTTGAAACCGAATATCCGGCTACAAAATAATTAAACGCAGAGCCGATGGCTTGAGACAAATTTATGCCCAAAATCTGACAGATTGTGCTTCCCACACCCACCAAGGCAATTGGTCCCAAAAAATGCCAAACAATGATCCATTTAAAAATCTGGCTAAGGCCTTTCCCTTTGGACCGCAATAGACCAAAATTAAACGCAGCTAAAATAATCAAATGGTAGATCGCCTTTGGCGTTGCCAAAAACAACAGCCCCGATAGCAGCGCGAGAGTGCCATGATCACTCGATCTGAAGTTTTCTTTATTGATTATTCTAAGAACATATCCAATCTCAACGAGCGCCAAGGCTAAAGTCAGCACATCCGAACGGACTCTAAAAAAATTGGTGAAATAGGTTAGGCTCAAAAAAAGAAGTGCCATCAATGCAACCAGCCCACGAACACCCGAGAATTTAAAAGCCAAAATTAATAGGAACACCGCTGACGAGGCTCCAATCGCCGCAAAGATCGATTTGCCCAAAAGAATATGGGCACTGCTTGAAAGTTCGAAGAAATAGGGAATCTTCAAAAGTGCATGAAA
>JAPKGD010000340.1 GCA_026648125.1 Bdellovibrionales bacterium
TCTGGCCAATTACTGACGCTGAGGCGCGAAAGCATGGGGATCAAACAGGATTAGATACCCTGGTAGTCCATGCTGTAAACGATGAGTGCTAGTTGTTGGCCCTGCGTGAGCGGGGTCAGTGACGCAGCTAACGCATTAAGCACTCCACCTGGGGAGTACGCTCGCAAGGGTGAAACTCAAAGGAATTGACGGGGGCCCGCACAAGCGGTGGAGCATGTGGATTAATTCGATGCAACGCGAAGAACCTTACCTGGGCTCGAAGTGTACCGGACCGTTCCTGAAAGGGGATTTTCTAGCAATAGACCGGTATATAGGTGCTGCATGGCTGTCGTCAGCTCGTGTCGTGAGATGTTGGGTTAAGTCCCGCAACGAGCGCAACCCCTATCCTTAGTTGCTACCGGGTCAAGCCGGGCACTCTAAGGGGACTGCCTACGCAAGTAGAGAGGAAGGCGGGGATGACGTCAAGTCCTCATGGCCCTTACGTCCAGGGCTACACACGTGCTACAATGGTAACTACAAAGGGCAGCAAGACCGCGAGGTGGAGCCAATCCCAAAAAAGTTATCTCAGTTCGGATTGGAGTCTGCAACTCGACTACATGAAGCTGGAATCGCTAGTAATCGTGGATCAGCACGCCGCGGTGAATACGTTCCCGGGCCTTGTACACACCGCCCGTCACACCATGGGAGTTGGTTCTACCTGAAGACGGTGCGCCAACCCGCGAGGGGGGCAGCCGGCCACGGTAGGGTCAGCGACTGGGGTGAAGTCGTAACAAGGTAGCCGTAGGGGAACCTGCGGCTGGATCACCTCCTTTCTAAGGAGTACGGAGATTCAGATGGTGTTTGGATCTCCCATTCCGTTGGTCATACCCGAAGCCTTTTGACTAGCTGTTTAGTTTTGAGAGAGTAAGTGGCCTCCCACGAGTGGTACGTTTGCTGTGAAAAGCGTGGGTGGACGAGGGCCTGTAGCTCAGTTGGTTAGAGCACACGCTTGATAAGCGTGGGGTCAGAAGTTCAAGTCTTCTCAGGCCCACCATGTTTTCAAGCAAGTTCTCGGTAGTTCGAGGGCTTGCTTGTGAATATGACGGGCTGAATGGCTCGGCTTATGTGTTCTTTGAAAATTGAATATCGATAGTTAAAATTAACTATCAGCAAGAAACCATAAAGTTTTTTATTTTTAAGTTAGAATAGGAATTGCTGAAAACCTAAAAAATTAGGTTCAAGTAATTCTTAGCAAGGTGAGTTCAAATTCAAGATTTGAAGCTACTAAGGGCTTATGGTGGATGCCTCGGCACTAAGAAGCGACGAAGGACGTGGTAAGCTGCGAAAAGCTTCGGGGAGCGGCACACACGCATTATATCCGAAGATGTCCGAATGGGGAAACCCACCAGTTTATCTGGTACGGGCTGGTGAATTCATAGCCAGTCCGAGCGAACGAGGGGAAGTGAAACATCTCAGTACCCTCAGGAAAAGAAATCAGCCGAGATTCTCCTAGTAGTGGCGAGCGAACGGGGAACAGCCTAAACCTTCTATATGTCAAGCTTTCGGGCGTTGTATAGAAGGTGTCGTGGGACTTCCACGGACAACCGAAATTGTCCGACAGAGTTACCAAACAGAATGTTAGCAGAACGGCCTGGAAAGGTCGGCCAGAGCGGGTGATAGCCCCGTAAGCGAAAACATATCTGTCTCTGGGAAGTATCCCGAGTAAGATGGGACACGTGAAATCCCATCTGAATCTGGGGAGACCACTCTCCAAGGCTAAACATTACTTAGTGACCGATAGTGAACGAGTACCGTGAGGGAAAGGTGAAAAGAACCCCGAGAGGGGAGTGAAATAGAACCTGAAACCATAAGTTTACAAGCAGTGGAAGCACTTTTTATGTGCAACCACGTACCTCTTGCATAATGAGTCAGCGAGTTAATCTTGCAGGCAAGGTTAAGTCGTAAGATGTAGCCGCAGCGAAAGCGAGTCTGAATAGGGCGTTAATCTGTAGAAATAGACCCGAAACCCGGTGATCTAATCATGGCCAGGCTGAAGCGAGGGTAACACCTCGTGGAGGGCCGAACTAGTTGGTGTTGAAAAACCTTTGGATGAGCTGTGATTAGGGGTGAAAGGCCAATCAAACTGGGTGATAGCTGGTTCTCCGCGAAATATATTTAGGTATAGCCTTGGATAAATTGTATCTCGGAGGTAGAGCACTGAATGGGCTAGGGGTCTTTACCAGATTACCAAACCCAATCAAACTCCGAATGCCGATGATATCTACTCCAAGAGGCAGACTCGGGGTGATAAGGTCACGAGTCGAGAGGGAAAGAGCCCAGATCGCCAGCTAAGGTCCCTAAATACACGCTAAGTGGTTAACGTTGTAAAGCTACTTTGACAACCAGGAGGTTGGCTTAGAAGCAGCAATCCTTTAAAGAAAGCGTAATAGCTCACTGGTCTAGTGGCTTTGCGCGGAAGATATAACGGGGCTCAAGCGTGTTACCGAAGCTGCGGGTTCAATCGTAAGATTGAGCGGTAGCGGAGCGTTCCTGCATAGGCTGAAGGTCGACGGTAACGACGGCTGGACGAACAGGAAGTGATCATGCTGACATAAGTAGCGTATAAAGACAGGCGAAAAACCTGTCCGCCGAAAACTCAAGGGTTCCTGGGCAAGGATAATCCGCCCAGGGTTAGTCGAGACCTAAGACGAGGCCAAGCGGCGTAGTCGATGGATAAACGGTTAATATTCCGTTACCAGGTTCGATGTAAGCTGAGGAGTGACGAACTAGGTACAGCCGGCCGGTCATTGGATTCCGGTGTAAGTGTGTAGGTGGTGAGGTAGGTAAATCCGTCTCACTTAACACTGAAGCACGAATGCGAGGGGACTTGTCCCCGGAAGCGGCTCTAGCCATGGTTCCAAGAAAAGCTTCGCAGTGTTGTTGAAACTGCTCGTACCGTAAACCGACTCAGGTGAGTGGGATGAATATTCTCAGGCGATTGGATTAAATTTGGTTAAGGAACTCGGCAACTTGACACCGTAACTTCGGAAGAAGGTGTGCCACGGTAGGGTTTATAGCCCGAGGTGGTCGCAGTAAAGTGGGAGTGGCGACTGTTTATCAAAAACACAGGCATGTGCTAAGTCACAAGACGAAGTATACGTGCTGACGCCTGCCCGGTGCTGGAAGGTTAAGAGGATTGGTTAGCGCAAGCGAAGCCGAGAATCGAAGCCCCAGTAAACGGCGGCCGTAACTATAACGGTCCTAAGGTAGCGAAATTCCTTGTCGGGTAAGTTCCGACCTGCACGAATGG
>JAPKGD010000341.1 GCA_026648125.1 Bdellovibrionales bacterium
CGCTCCATGAGACGGTCGCCCAGCTTATTCACGTCACCGGCCCCCAACGTCACAATCACGTCGCCTTCCTTTAAGCTCTCGGAAATCTGCAGAAGCTCAGGATCATTCTTTCGCGAAATGTAGCGGCAAGACGGATGGTCCATCTCCTTGGCCAGTCGCTCAGAGTCAATCCCTGCAATGGCTTCCTCTCCTGCGGCATAGACGTCAAGTAAGAACAATTGGTCCGCATCCTTAAAACAATGACAAAACTGATCCCAACAAATCTGCGTTCGAGAATACCGATGCGGTTGAAAGATCACAATCAGACGCCGGTTTGGGAAATTTTCTTTAAATCCCGATAATACGGCCATCACCTCAGTCGGATGATGACCATAGTCATCATAAAAATCGAAGCCTTTTACTTTGGCTTTGTACTGAAACCTTCTATCCACTCCTTTGAAATCCGCAACGAGTCTTCCACTGAGTGAAGGCGACACGCCCGTTTCTCGTGCGGCCAAAATCGCAGCGGTCGAATTTAGAGCATTATGCCGCCCAGGGAGTGCAGGCTGAAAACTTACAAACTCCTCGCCCTCGTGAAGCAACTGATATGTTCCATTCGAGACTGCCTTTAAAACAAAATCATTTTTCTCATCTTCTCCGTAAAAATAAATTTTCTTAGGGAAATCCGCAAAGAGCTCGCGCACCTTTGGATCGTCTCCACAGACAATGGCTGCACCATAAAAGGGAATTCTTAAGGCAAAATCGACAAAGGCCTCTTGCAGCCGCAGGAAGCTTCCGTAGTGATCCAGATGGTCATTATCGATGTTAGTGATGACCACCACCTCCGGCGCCAACCGCGAAAAACTTCCGTCACTCTCATCTGCCTCTGCGACCAACCACTCGCCCTGTCCCAAAACCGCAGTTGATTTGATTGCATCTAGTCGACCACCGACGACAATGGTGGGATCGATCTGCGCACCCAACAAAATCGAAGCCACAAGGCTTGTTGTTGTTGTCTTTCCGTGGGTACCGGCAATGGCGATGCCTCTTTTCAGCCTCATGATTTCAGCGAGGGCTTCCGCCCTACGAATAAGCGGCACCCCTCGGCGTCTCGCTTCAGCATACTCAACATTGTCTGGCTTTACTGCACTGGAAAAAACCACCACCTCTGCCTCGCCGAGGTAAGTGGCGTGGTGGCCCTTATAGACTTTGACGCCAATCGATTCAAGTCGCTGGGTTTGCATATTCTCGCCCGCATCACTTCCCGTAACTTGAGCACCCATATTGTGGAGAAGCTCGGCCAGTCCACACATTCCAATTCCACCAATTCCAATAAAATGAACCTTGGCTTGAGCCAAGCGCGAGGGCATTCGACTCATGAATTCGCCTCCAGAAGTTTGCGTGCAATTGTGACATCTGCACTTGGTTGATAGAATTTCTTTGCCGCATCCCCCAACCGAGTCAATTGACTGCGGTCTTTACTGAAACTTGCAATGAGCC
The DNA here is from genome assembly GCA_026648125.1 of Bdellovibrionales bacterium. Lineage (GTDB taxonomy): Bacteria > Bdellovibrionota > Bdellovibrionia > Bdellovibrionales > UBA1609 > JAIBAM01. Next base: position 1,480 of record JAPKGD010000341.1, read on the forward strand.
GACTCAACTCTTTAGTGCTAAAATCTCTTTGTAAAACCATGATCGCTGCGCCCTTAGACACCAAGGCTTCGGCATTCTTCTGTTGGTGATTATCGGCTGCACTGGGGAGCGGAACCAATATGGCCGCCTTTCCTACCGCCGAAATTTCACTCACTGTCCCCGTTCCCGCCCGAGCAATTATTAAGTCCGCCCAGGCATAGCGCTTTTCCATATCGTGAAGATACTCATGGGCGCTGACCGGCACGCTCGCATCTCGATACCTTTGGATTATTCTTGCAAAATCATTTGGCCCAGTTTGATGAACGACTTCAACCTCAGCAAAATTCACCTGACCCGAGCACATCGCCTCCACCACGACATCATTGATCGCCCTTGCCCCTTGGCTTCCACCAAAAACGAGTACGTGCAATTTCTCAGAAGCCTCTCGCGTCTGAGTGGTCCGACTTATTTCTTCAATTTTGCTACGAATAGGCATTCCCACTTGAGTTATTTTCTTTGCTCTCAATCCCTTCGCGGCCTCGTCGAAAACGACTAAGCACTCGCGCATAAAAGGCGCCAGCCAGCGGTTGGCCAAGCCCGCATGCGCGTTGGGCTCCCACAAAAGGCATTTGCGACCAAGCAGAGCCGCCGCCAATAGAACCGGACCGGTCACAAAACCACCAACGCCGAGAACGGCATGGGGCCTCAGTCTCATCACCAAAAGCGCCGATTGAACAAGAGCGAGCGGAAGTCTTAAGAAGGTTTTGAGCCGTTCGCCAAATCGCACATTACGGTTTAACCGACCGATCTCAACATGATGAAGCTTGAATCCCTCTCTTGAAACCAATTGGTTTTCAAGCCCATGAGGAGTGCCCACAAATTCAACGCGAACAGACGGCTCCAGGCGCTGAATGGCCTGAGCAATGGCAAGTGCCGGATAAATATGACCCCCGGTCCCGCCGGCGGCAATGAGAATCAATTTTGACTTCACTACGTGCGCACTCCGCGAACCGATCGTGGCTCCCGAGATAGCTGTCGTTCTAAGCTCAACAGCCACCCATAGGCCAAGCCGGTGCAGAGTAGAGAACTACCGCCGTAGCTTAAGAATGGCAACGTCAACCCTTTGGTGGGAAGCAAGCCAGTCACAACCCCTACATTAATAAATACGGAGAGGGCGAGGGTAATGGTAAGACCCGCCACGGTGAGTCTGTCTCGGTCCCTGGTCGTACGCATCGCGATCTGCATTCCGCGAAACATCAAAAATCCGTAAATCAGAAGAACTAATCCCACTCCAAGGTAGCCTGCCTCTTCCCCCAGTACGGCCAGAGTAAAATCCGTGTGAGCTTCGGGCAAAAAGAACAATTTGCCCTGGCCATGGCCGAGGCCCACGCCCGAAATGCCCCCGGAATAAAGGCTCAGCATGCTTTGGATCACCTGAAAACCCTTTTCTCCGGGGTCAGCCCATGGGTCCAAAAATGCCTTGATACGCGCCATGCGATAGGGCTCATTAATGATTAAAAAATATGCACCTGTGACCACAGAGACCAGGCCGGCAAACACATACTTCCATGACAGGCCATTTAAAAAAACCAAAGTAAGAGCCACAACTACACAGATCGCAAAACTTCCAAAATCCGGCTGCTGTAGAACCAATAGTAATGGCGCGCCTAAGAGGGCCACCCGGACTGGCCACTCAGCAGCTCCAAGTCTCGAGTGACGATAGGTAAGAAATAGACTCAACACAAAAGGGTAAGTGACTCGCAATAACTCGGCGGGTTCAAAACGCTGTCCGAAGGGAAGACTAATCCAGCGATGAGCACCGC
>JAPKGD010000342.1 GCA_026648125.1 Bdellovibrionales bacterium
TTGATAAAAACGATTTATGCGCCGAGTTGCTGAATCAGCGGCGGCGGAGTCGCCTGCTGATTCATGCAACAAGGCCGCTTGCAGCTATTTCGTCTTACAGGTGCTAAAACCCAAGACAGTCTATAAAGGACAAAACTTGAAAACGCCCGTTGCTAAGGGAATGATTCCTACGTAGCCCCATGGTGTTTGAGGGCCAACGAAAGCAAACGAAAGGATTCCAATCCCTGCCACAATCCGCACAATACGATCGACTCCGCCTACATTTACCTTCATTTCATGCTCCCTTTTGTCTTACTTAATTGATCTGCCACTTCTGCACTTTCATTAATCGTTCTCTGACTCACCGATGGCTGATTTACAAAATATCCAAACGATCTCATATTTCCCGTAATTTCTTTTACAGAGGATAAATTTCTCAGGTCATGGTTTGGATTCATATAACGATTCGCCGAATGGTGAAAGTCATGCATCCGCCACGGGAACCGCCCTTCACCATAGCTTCTAGCACTTTGGGCAACGTGGCAGCTCACACAATCTAAAGTTCCCGCATTATGACTGAGGGGATTTTCCATCTTTAGAAGGGACTGTACATCCTGAACAACCGCACTTTCATCCGCTTCACCCAGGTGCCGAGAGTCGCGAAGAATGCGTTCCACAACGTCTGTGCCTTTAGGCTCAGGAACAATTTGGGCTGCCTCAAAATAAAGTCTTGGCATGGCTGAATTAATGAACGACTGCCCTTGTCCCTCAAGACGAGGAATGCTCATGGGCACAAATTTTTCCGCGACACGATCAAAGCCCGCAAAATTCCAAATATTTGCCGAACCAGAAAGGGACATAAATGTTACTCGCGACAGATTTTTTTCCCCAATAAAGTTTCGGATGAGCTGAGTAAGCTCCTTCATAAATGGTCCGCGTAGGGATTCGCTTTCCAGTCGCGGATGAACTCCAAGGGGGCGAGGCGAACCGCCCATACGAATCCTCTCATAGGAGCGGAGAAAATCTCCCCACTCAGGTTCTTCCAGGACATAAAAGGTGTGAACGGCAGCATCGAGCGTCACCACCCGAGAACCATTGGCCCTGACCGGCTGCCAAACCAATCGGACTTGACGTTGGCAGGGAGAAGAAAAGCAAGGGTCAATTCTCAGACTGACCACCCTCAAAGAAGAGAGGACTTGGTCCGGAGGAAGGGGCTCAACAAGGGCCGGAAGTTGAGCCAATGCAGATGCGGGCAACAACTGACCTTTATCCCCGCCAAGATGGGGCGGCCAAAGCAGATCCAATTCGCCCTTGTCTGGAAGGGGAAATAGAATCGACACATCATGGAGTTGAAATGATGCCGCAGAAACAACTGCGGAAAAAAGTAAAACAAAAACTGAAAGCAAAATATTTTTCATAGTGTTAAAGTGCAACATTCCAGGCCGGAGCATGACAAGAACTCTTTCGGCCTCAGATAACGCGTCGCAATTTTAATCGTTTGCTACCCTGAACAAGCCCATGTTTTTGCCCAAATACCTGGAACGCGTGACTGGCCCAGGGCCCTATGCTAATTTTTGCGCCCTTATGAGACTTTTTGCCCTTTCACTAATTAGTTTTTCGATTCTTTTCTCTCCCTTCTCACAGTCCGAGGAACAAAAGCTCAGTCCCTGGACCGTGATTACAAAAATTCCTGAAACCAGCATGACAGCCCTTAAAATGTCGTTCTCCAAAGAAGCCATTTGGCCATGGGTCGGAGTTATTGGGAGCACGGCTCTTCTCTATGAATATGACCCCGACATTCTCAGAGAAGTTCAAAAAGGCGGACGTGACTGGGGAATAGGCAACGAAGAAAGAACTCGAACTTTTATTAAGGTTGGTCAATACGATATCTTAAGGCTTCCAACAGACACAGGGTCAGCCATCTATTTTTTCGGTGATGGCTGGACCCACATCGGAACAGCTGTAGGGTTTTTCTTGGTTGGCCATTACCAAGATAGACCTCGTGCCTACAATACAGGAGTCGAGCTCTTTCATGCCTTTACCACTTCGACCATCTTTAGTCAGATTATCAAGCGCGCAACTGGACGAGAGGCCCCCAGTGATCGCACCGAGGCCCGCGGTAAGTGGCGACCATTTCCGAGCATTGCCGCCTATAACGACGATACAGCTAAGTACGATGCCATGCCGAGTGGCCACATTATGACGGCGACGATCACCTTCACTGTGCTGAACCACAATTATCCTGAATATTCCCATTGGATCATTCCGATTGGTTCGGTTTGGGTGACGGTATTGGGACTGCAAATGGTTAACAATAGTGTCCACTGGGCGAGCGACTATCCTCTGGGAATTGCAATGGGACTTCTGTTTGGTAACATCAGCGCCAAACTGAGCGACCCTAAACCAGACGATGAGTCGCAAAAATCAGCCTGGAAATTTCAATTTTATCCATCTGTTGATGGCGACACCCCCATGATCAATGTGGGTGCGATGTGGTAAGGCTTGTTCGGGTTTTCATTGCCGCAATGCTTGTTTTCTCCACCGCCGCTCGGGCTAATCCCGTGACTGATCACATGTGGCAGGGAACAAAGGACACCTTTTCGGGTTCGAGGCTTTGGATTTGGGGAGTGGGTAGTGTGGCCGCTCTTATTGCGGGATCCCAAGACGTCAAGGTGTACAAGGGCTTAGCCTTAAGCGGAGATGAGTTTGAGTTTGCTAATCAAGTTAGCGACGTGATGGGAACAGGAATTCTCGGAGTCACACTTTCACTCTCAATGATTTGGGCTGGATCTCAGTGGCAAAATGATAAAGTTTGGAACTCAGGACTTAGCCATTTTGAAGCTCTTGTGGCGACACTTGCGTACACGCAGGCGCTCAAGGTTTCGGTCGGAAGAAATCGCCCAGACCGCTTTGACGCTGATCACAAGGCTCACGCTTTTGACTCCTCATTCCCCTCTGGGCACACTTCCACCGCCTTTGCTACCTCTGCGTCGCTTTGGGCAAATCATGGCGAGCAGCCGTAGCAGTCGCGGCCGAGCGCGGGGCAGATCGCCCCGCATCCGGCGCGCGTCACCGGGCCGAGGCACGGCACGCCACGGGTCACCAGCACGCAGGGGTTGCCGCGCCGCTTGCACTCGAGGCACACGCTCGCCACCGGGAGGTCGGGCTGCGTGCCGAGCAGCGCGCGGACCAGCACCCGCAGCACCTGCGCCGAGCTCACCGGACAGCCCTGGATCTCGGCGTCCACCCGCACGTGGTCGGAGATCGGGGTCGAGCGCGGGAGCGCCTCGATCCACTC
>JAPKGD010000343.1 GCA_026648125.1 Bdellovibrionales bacterium
CGAACCTTCTCGGGCTTAATTTTAATGCTGGTGATTCTCGGTGCGTAGGGAGAAATTTCTCCACGCGGCCGGTTCATCACTTTTTCCATTTCATTGAGAATATGCTGCCGACCCGCAAATGCCTGCTGCAATGCCTTTTCCATGATTTCAAAACTGATCGAGTCAATTTTGATATCCATCTGCAGCGAGGTCACACCATCACGTGTTCCCGCGACCTTGAAGTCCATGTCACCGAGGTGATCTTCGTCACCCAAGATATCAGAGAGAACCGCGTGTCGGTCGCCTTCCTTGATCAGACCCATGGCTATACCCGCCACATTGCCCTTAACAGGAACACCGGCATCGAGAAGACCCAAGAGACCCGAACAAACGGTTCCCATGGAACTTGATCCGTTGGACTCAAGAACTTCACTTACAACTCGAATGGTGTAAGGAAATTTCTCAAAATCGGGAAGAATCGCTTTCAGTGCCCGCTCGGCAAGAAATCCGTGTCCTACTTCGCGGCGGCTCTGCGAAGAAACTCGGCCGGTTTCACCCACGCTGTAGGGTGGGAAATTATAGTGCAGCATAAAGCGCTTTTTGGTGAGACCTGCGAGGTCATCGATATAGAGCTCGTCATCACCTGTGCCGAGGGTGACTGCGCCAAGAACTTGAGTTTCACCGCGTGTAAATAACCCCGAACCATGAGCTCTTGGAAGAAGACCAACTTCACAACTAATCGGACGAATATCTTCGAGTCCACGACCGTCGATACGTACCTTTTCGCTCAAAACCAGTTCTCGACTGATTTTGTACTTGAGATCTTCAACGATCTGACCCAGTTCTTTGTCTCTTTGTGACTTTAATTTTTCGTCGCCAATTGTAGAAACAAGAGCGGCCTTTGCTTCCGCCTTGGCGTTATCATAGGCTTCGTAACGCGCAAGCTTTTCGCGATTCTTCATCGCTGCGGTCAGTTTCGGTGTTAAAAAGTCCCGAGCAGCCCGTTCAAATGATTCATCAATTTTAGCAGGAGTAAAGGCTCGCTTCGGCTTTGATCCTGTGAGCTTTCGAAGCTCATCCTGTAAATCAAACATAGGCATCATCGACTGATGCGCAAACTTGAGTGCTGCTAAAACATCTGATTCCTTGACGAACTTAGATTCCCCTTCAACCATCAATAGGCCATTGCGGGTTCCCGCAACAACCATATCGAGATCTGACTTCTCCATATCCTGAGCACTTGGATTTGCCACGAAGCGACCATCGATCCGACCCACCTGAACAGAACATGTGGGTCCCCCAAATGGGATGTCGCTGATATGAAGAGCCGCCGAAGCGCCGATGCTCGCAAGAATATCGATTGGGAACGAACCGTCATAACTCAGTGTCGTCGCAACAACCTGGGTTTCCTGCCGATAGCCTTCTGGGAAGCAAGGGCGAATGGGTCGGTCAATCAAACGCGCCGTCAAAGTCGCATTTGTAGTTGGTCGACCTTCTCGTTTAAAATAGCCACCGGGAATTCGTCCTGAGGCATAGAATTTCTCTAAATATTCTACAGTCAGCGGAAAAAAATCCGCATCCGATTCACTTCTGTCAGAAACCGCTGTGACCAATACAATATTGCTTCCTGAGGTTACCAACACCGAACCATCTGCCTGCTTGGCAAGTCGGCCCGTTTCAATGGTGACTGACTTGCCGCCAAAATCACCGGTCACTGTTTGCTTCATTACTTCTCCTTGAGATTCAACTTAAACAACAATCCAATATTCTGAGAGAAAAAACCGAACACCGCAATTATTTGCGTAGCCCCAGTTTCGTGATGAGGTCCGTGTAACGCTCTGGACCGGTTTTCTTAAGGTAGTCCAAAAGCTTTCGGCGACGGTTAACCATTTTGACCAGTCCACGCTGGCTATGATTGTCATTCTTGTTACGCTTAAAGTGCTCGGTGAGCTCTTGAATTCGAGTCGTCAAAAGAGCAACTTGAACTTCGCAACTTCCCGTATCGAGTTCCGAACGGCGGAAAGTTTTTACGACTGTTTCTTTGTCATTACGTGTAAGTGCCATATAGGTATCCTCCATCACCCCCAAAGAGCGTTTTGGCCTTCGGCTTCCGGGAGCTTTTGTTAAATGAGCGCCGAATGTAATGTGATTGGCGACCTGGGTCAAGAACCTTAACCAGCGAAAATCCTTCTGATTTTGAGGCCTTGAAGGGGCAGGGCCTCAATCAGGCCGAGAAGGTCCCCGTCACTGCCAAGAACCTTAATTCCAACCGGCCCCTGGCGCTCATGGGCTTGCTTTTGTGCCACCACCAGCCGGCTCACAAGGTCGTGAGAGATTTGCCCGTTTTTCAGAAGCTGCTCCTCACGCCCCTTGACCGAGCACTGGGGCCATCCCGGTAATGTTTCAGCCATAGGCACAAAGCCTGGCCCGAGATCCTCTAAAGTCTTTCCCATACCCCTAAACTCTTTCAGGTAGGGTAACGAAACCGCTTCGTGGACATTGTAGGGGTGGGACTCGAGACGGCGTAGCTCGGCAACAGTGCCTCCAACGCCCAGGCGCCGACCAAATTCCTCAACCCAGGAGCGAATATAGCTCCCTTTACTACAAGAAACTTCACACACTACCTTTGGCGCCTGAATTTCAACCACTTCAAGATTGTAAAAGGTCATCGACTTTTGCGGCGCTTCAATGAGCTGATCTTTTCTGGCGTACTCATAAAGCCTCTTACCGGCCACTTTTGTCGCTGAATAGATCGGCACAGGAAGAACCAGCTCACCCACCATTTTTTCAAGTTGAGATAAAATTTCTTCGGTCGGGACTACGACATCACTCTGGGAAATGACTGTCCCCGTGCGGTCACCCATATCCGTGACTACGCCCAACTGAATCTCGACACGGTAGCGCTTGTTTTGAGACAAAACAAAATCCGACAACTTGGTGGCATGTCCTAACAGAATGACCATAAGTCCCGTCGCCAAAGGATCCAAAGTGCCCGCGTGACCCACTGACTTTTGTCCCAAAATCCTTCGAACTTCTCCCACGACATCATGACTGGTTACACCACTTGGTTTGTCGATCAGCAGAAGTCCATTATAGGGCGCCATGGCTTTAATCCTCATCCCGACGAGGACGATGAAGATTGGCCAACATTTGCTCCACCTCGTCCATGTGGGCTTCGCTAGGTCCACCCACCACAAACTTTAAAACCGGACAAAATTTGGAATTTAAACCACGACCCAATTCCCTTTGAATTTCGCCGCGTTGAGATTCCAGTACCTGCTCA
>JAPKGD010000344.1 GCA_026648125.1 Bdellovibrionales bacterium
TAACAAATGAAACGCCTCTTTAAGCCACTCCTTGCCACGCTAATTATTGGATTTGTGTTTTGGTTCTTTCGCTCTGGGGCGGCTACACAGCTGACATTTACGGAACTGAAAGCACGTCAGGCCGACCTTGAGGCTCTATTTTCGCTTCATCCGACATGGACCATTTTGGCGTACATGGCGGTCTACATCGGCACAACAGCACTCTCCCTCCCGGGCGCCACGGTCTTAACTCTCGCGGGCGGAGCTATTTTTGGAGTGCTAAAAGGAACTCTCATTGTCTCCTTTGCCAGCACAATTGGGGCCACTCTCGCGATGATCGTGGCCCGCTTTTTCTTGCGGAATTGGGTGGAGGAAAAATTTCGAGACAGACTCAAAGGCATTAACGACGGCCTTCAAAAGGAAGGCGGCTTTTACCTCTTTACTCTCCGTCTCATTCCGGCTGTTCCCTTTTTTGCTATAAATTTAGGCATGGGCTTAACAAAATTTTCGCCCATCCATTTCTTCTGGATCAGCCAGATCGGTATGCTGCCGGGCACACTTGCCTATGTAAATGCCGGGACCCAACTTGCGGAACTCGAATCTCCCGCCGGGATTCTATCCCCGGCCTTTTTGTTAAGTTTTGCAGCGCTTGGTCTTCTCCCTTTAATTCTAAAGCGCATTCTTGATCGCATTAAGGCACACCAAGTGTATAAGCGATTTCGAAAGCCCAAGAAGTTTGACTATAACTTAGTCGTTCTTGGAGCCGGATCTGGAGGACTGATCAGCGCCTATATCGCCGCTGCGGTGAAAGCCAAAGTGGCCCTGATTGAGGGTCATAAAATGGGCGGCGACTGCCTAAATAGCGGGTGTGTTCCGAGTAAGGCCATTATCCGGGCCGCAAAAGTGGCGCACCTTATGCGAGAAGCTGACAAATATGGGGTGAGCTCAGTTGAGCCTCATATCGATCTCGAAAAAGTTATGAAGCGAGTTCATGAGGTTATTAAACATATTGAACCCGCAGACTCTGTGGAACGGTACTCGTCGCTTGGGGTTGAATGCATTCAAGGCTGGGGAAAAATCCTCAGCCCCTGGGAAGTTGAAGTTAACGGCCGAACTCTCACAACAAAAAATATCATTATAGCTACGGGAGCAAGTCCTCAGATTCCTGAGATTCCGGGACTAAAAGACGTTGCTCCTCTCCACTCCGACAATCTCTGGCAGCTTAAAAAGCTTCCTCAGCGACTTTTAGTTATGGGCGGTGGATCAATTGGGTGCGAAATGGCGCAAACATTTGCTCGGCTGGGATCGAAGGTCACCCTGGTGGAACGACGGGATTCTTTACTTCGGGGCGAAGACCTAGAAGCCGCCAAACTCCTTGAGGGGGTTTTTCGGGAGGAGGGCATTACCCTTCACTTAAGCACCCAAATGCCTAATTTTGAAGTTGTTGACGGTAAAAAACGGGTCACGCTAAAGGGCCCGAACCAAACAGAGGTCATCGAATTTGACGAAATCCTCGTGGCCGTTGGACGTACGGCGCGGATAAATGGGTTTGGCCTCGAAGCACTCGGACTCGATGTCAAAGAAGACGGTCGCTTGGCCGTTGACGAATATCTAAGAACAAAATACCCCAATATCTTTGCTGTGGGAGACGTAACTGGTCCCTTTTTGCTCACTCACGCTTCCTCTCACCAAGCTTGGCATGCCAGCGTAAATGCTTTGTTTGGAAAATTTAAAAAATTTAAGGTCGACTACCGGCACCTACCCTGGTGCACGTTCACAGATCCAGAAGTCGCTCGAGTTGGCATGAGCGAGCGCCAAGCCGTGCAATCAGAAACACCACACCGGGTAGTTCGCTACTCCTTGGACCACCTCGATCGGGCCGTAACAGATGGTACTAACCATGGCTTTGTTAAGCTCATCTTGGATAGCAAGAGCGACAAAATTCTTGGCGCGACCATAGTGGGCCCTCATGCAGGTGATATTATGGCTGAACTGGTTCTTGCAAAGCGCCACGGGCTCGGGATGAATGCCATTATGAGCGCGATCCATTCTTACCCAACTCTCGCCGAGGCCAACAAAATGGCGGCCGGAGTATGGAAGAAAGCCACAGCTCCACAAGGGCTACTTTCTTACGTCGAACGATTACATCGATGGAATCGCAGCTAATTACTCTCGATCACAAGCCACAGGGGAGCTTGGCCGCCAGAAGAAATTAGGGTTCTTGTAACCCGTCGGCTGGAGTGCCACCCAGCAAAGATTAGAAGTAAACTCAGCGGTTCTATAACCCAACACCAGACCACGCCCCTCTTTGCGAGCTGCCACCACCTCATATACCGGTGGAGAAACAGTCGAAATATTCCGGACGTAGCGAATTGCCCCTTTCAATTTTCGAACATCCTCTGCTAGCGCCAAAGCGTTTTCGCTTTGAACTGACTCGGCGAGCGCCACACTTGAAGAGCAATTTGCATCGGCAAGAAACTGGTCTTTACCAGAGTCAGGCTCCACAACTATTTTGCCCACACACTCCTGATTTTTATTGCCGTATCGGATAATCAGACCCGACTCAAAGGAAACGACTTCCAGGACCCCTCCCGCGTTTGCCAAATGAGCAGCCACCTTAGGGTCTTTGAGGAGTTTTTCGAGACGTTGAGAGAGATCGACACCAAAGGCCAAAGCCTGATTCGAGATCATAAAGCTGAGTAGAAGTAAAGACGCTCTCATAGCGTCACAATTATCCAAACTCTCGATGCTTCTCAACAAAGTCTTAAAAAAACTTGATGGCTGTGTCGAATGTACATGGGGCACCCAAAATGGGTATGGGCCCCTCTTATGCTCCCCATAAAAAGAATGATTTTAAATCGCTCTTGCCACCGGAGAATCTTCGCGTGAGGCTTAAATGTCACAGACGAAAGGAATCGCATGAGATCAAGTTGGATCGAAGCTTTATTCACCTTGGGGATATTTTCATTGATCGGATGTGGATCGGGACATCAGGAGCAGCCCGCCGCGACTCAGCTGACCTCTTCGGAGACTCGCCAGGTATTGTTGAGCGGAGTCACTGGCAAAATGACTGAGTTAACTCAGGTTGTGGAGCAAATTGTCTCCGGCGAAGTCGTCATTGTTTCAGAAAGTCATGGTTTTGGCCCCCATCATCAAAACCAAGTGGACTTGTTAACAGCTCTTTCCAAAAGAACTCCATCGGGGCTTAAAATCAGTGTCGGGATGGAGTTTTTTCCTCGATTCGCACAAGAGTATGTCGATCAGTACCTCAATG
>JAPKGD010000345.1 GCA_026648125.1 Bdellovibrionales bacterium
ACTTCAGGTAAACGAGACACTCCTGAAGGTCGTTACGCGTATAACTTTATGCAAAGTTGTGCAATCTGGTCAGAGTCTTTTTATGATGCGCCAAATATGGAAGAACTTCATAAAATGATTCTAGAGTTTTCAATTTCGATGTTTCACCGCTCTTAAGTTGCAAATGGGCTTTGCTAAGACCAAGGAGTTTTGAAAAAAACGCGATAATCTCATTATTTGCGCGCCCCTCGAGCGGAGGAGCCGAGACTCGAATCTTCAATCGACCGTTGTAAATGCCCTTGAGTTCAGTTTTCTTTGCGCCGGGCTGGGCATGCAAGAGGAGAAGGACTGAATCATTCCGCGCTTTGAGAAATTCCGGAATCAAGGCTCCGGATTTCTCACCGCATGCTTAACTGCTTCAGCAACCTTCGCTTTGATTTGAGTCGGATCTTCCGACTCTTGAATTTCCACATTTATTCGCGGCTCAAGCGAAGGACTTGGCATAACTTTGTTGCCCTGGTCCAGCATGGTCAAATGAGACTGCATGAGCGCACGCAAATTGTTCTCAAACTGCATACGAATGCGCTTAAGCTCGGTAATTTCTTGATAAATCTTTTTGAGAGAATCTCGAGCATCACGCACGATCATTTCGGACTTTTGATTTGCATCGTGAAGAATTAGCTTAGCCTCGCGATCCGCATCAGACTGAATTTTTTCTGCCATTCGTGCAGCCGTCGTGATTGTGCTCTTGAGAAGATCATCACGCTCTCTGTACTCAGCGATCGTCAGTTCACGCTCGCGTAAAGTTTCTTTAAGGGAATTTCTTTCTCGGATAACACCCTCGAGCTCGTCGGCAACGAGGCGCAAAAAGTCCATGACCTCTTGCGTGTCTAACCCCATCATCTTTCGATTAAATGTCTTATGAGCGATATCTATGGGCGCGATTTTCATAATTCCCCCTGTCCCTCTATTAGGGTAAGGATTCAACACACCTGAAGCAAGCGCCACCTCGCATAAATTTGCTGAAATTAACCAGAAATCCTCAGACCCGTGTCCACATAAACGCGCCGCATTAGCCGTGGTCAACTCCCCCGCAAACGAGGATACGGGTCTTTTGTGAATTTAGCCTCAAAGAGGGAGCCCCGTATGCGGACTTTGATGATTGGTGTAGTTCTTGTTCTTTCCGGACTGGCTTATGCAGAAGCCCCTGAAAATGAGACACCAGCCAAGAATGAAAAGAAATCCATTCTCACTAAGGCGGCTGAGGGCACAAAAGAGACTTTGGCGCAGGTCAATCAATCGCTGAGTCGTGCCCGAGAACGACGTGAGCACTATAGCTATTCTGGTCTGTTTAACTATGCTCCTCTCGATCTGGTCATCCCCTCCAAAACCGGCGCCACACTTTCTTATCAACAAGACGCGGATCGAACTTATGAACTTGAATTTCTCCGCGGCACCTTTGCCATCCCTTTTGTGATCGAGGATTTGGGCAAAATCACCGACCAGAGACTATCGCTACTCAAGCGAAGTTACTTTGGATCAAATAGTTTTAATTTAATTTATGGCCTGACCTATTTCACGTTCTCGGTTCATATCGGTGACGATATTTTAAATCGAATTGTGGGCTCCTACCCCGATATTAATCTCATAGCCGTGGAAGCTCTCGGATTCACCGTGGGACTTGGCAATCGATGGGTGATCGGCAATAGATTTATTTTTGGCGTGGACTGGTTTTCTTGGGCGCAACCCGTTTATGTCACCAAGAGAGACGCAAAAATCCTAGAGTATGCAACAGATCCAGACGACTACGAAGCCATCGATGAAGTTCTACGTATCGCTTCGTACTTTCCCCGCTTCAGTCTGTTTAAAGTTCAAGCGGGGATTATGTTTTAGGTCTGAAATCTTAAATGCCGCCTACATTCAAAAGGTAGCTGCGCCCCCGAGCACCCTTTTCCATATTTCCTAGAAATTCGGGCCAAGTTTTATCCGCCACTTTGCCATCGAGCACCTCATCGAGAAACCTCATGAGTACAGAAGTACCTGTGTCAAACAAGCTCGCCAATGCATTAGTGATCACATCAATGCGAGCTCTGGTCTTTTCTGAGCGAAAGCTGTCGAGGTAATAGCTGTAACTTGAACAGCTATCGAAAACAAATATCTGACGCTTTTTGGGATTGAACTCAAATCCTCCCGCCTTTTGTTCAAGGAGTTGGAGGTCAAGGTTTCCACCTAACCCTGAGTGGCCGGCGTAATATATGACGTCTGCCTCATTGACTGAACTTCGCAAGAATTTGGCAAAGGTCACGGTTCGCGCCGAAATAGATGTCTCCACAAGGAGTGAGTTGATCTCGACTTGGACAATTTTATTCTCTGGGAGAACAATTGTTTTGCTAAATTTGAGGTGGGGTCGATTGCGATAACCTTTTACTACAGCCTGCGTAAAGCCTTTCGATTCTAGCATTGCATTGAATTCTTCAAAACCTTGTCGCCCTACATCTTCGGGATCCTCGCTTGACTCATCAAAACCATGGATCACATCAATGCGAAGCAAATTGCCATTATCATTATCGCCCCGAAGCAAATCTAAACGAACATTCATATCGAGTTTTCGACGTACAGAGGGCTTTAGTTCAAATTTAAACTCTGCCGAAAGTGGCGGTTTGCGCAAATAGCCGCAGCCGGCCCGGAAAGGATCGTAAAAATACCAAAAATCTCCCTCAGATTGGTAATGTTCATCCGTACATTCAATGTCATAAAAATTCTCGACCTGAACGGGCAGCGGGACACTGAGCTCGCGTCCTTCATTTAAGGCTTTAACCACATTCGTATGTAAAAGAATCTTTCCACTCACCACATAGAAAACACGACTCATACCATCTTCTTGTAGCTCAATTTTTTTAATTTCAATTTTAACTGGAAATTGGACCGCCCCTACCCCAGCTACTTTTTCGTATGGAATATTGAAGGAGCGAACAAATCTTGGGGATTGAAAGACTCCAAAAGAATGGGAAATTTGCGATTCCGCCTGGCTCAACCAAACCTCTTCGTCGCTCTCTTCGCTTGAGTCAAAATACATTTCAGAACGAAATGAAAATTCCTCTCCTTGTGGCGCATAAACCTGGGCCTGGGCCATGGATCCCAAAAACATTCCCAATAGAATGACCAATTTTGACATTGAATTCCCCCTCGTTTCCGCAAGAAAAACAGTCTGGGCCGCCACAACGCAACCAATATTGGGCCTTGAAATTTTT
>JAPKGD010000346.1 GCA_026648125.1 Bdellovibrionales bacterium
GCCGCGTTCCGCGAATTCCACCGCGTGCTCCGCCCCGGCGGCCTCGCCATCGTCTCGTTCCACGTCGGCGCCGAGCGCGTGCACCTCGACGAGTGGTGGGGCCACGAGGTCTCGCTCGATTTCCATTTCTTCGAGGTGGAGGAGGTGACCTCCGCGCTGGAGCGCGCCGGGCTCACCGTGGAGGCCCGCCTCACGCGCAAGCCGTACGCGGCCGTGGAGCACCCGAGCACCCGCGGCTACGTCCTCGCGCGGAGATCAGGGTAAGAAAGCGCTGGTACTATCGGTGGGGCTGGAGAGCGGGGGGCTCCCGGAGGCGTGGAGCCCCGCCCGGGATCACTGGCCGCTGAGGATTCCTGAGTAGTAGTCCTTATAGACGTTTCCACCTTGAGGAATCAGATCATAATAGAAGTAGGCATCATAATTGGTGAGATATGAATACATATTCTCGCCCGGATTGTAGTTGCCCAACCAGTAGGCATCGTAGGTGCCGTACGTGTAGTCGTAAACAACGATGTAATCGTACTGTAGGGTGTTGGTCTTCACGAGTTGAAGATCATAGCCCGCTACATCAACGTTTACTCGGCGCACGAACTCTTCTGCCAACTGTTCATGTGTGAAGAAAACTCCACCTGTTGAAACATTACCGCCACCGCCGCCACCGCAGGCCACGAGGCTCATCGCTGCAACTGCAACGCTTACCGCTTTAAATATCCCTTTCATTATTCCTCCTAAGAATTCTTGGGGTTGTTAACCTGGCGCCAACATCCATGAGGAAAACTAAATTGCCAATATTTTTGACAGTCTTGAGAAGATTTCATCGTGTATCCTGACGGACACATACCGCGTGAACCATTTTCATAAGCACCATATTTTCCAGGTAACAAAGTGACAAACCGACCTCGAACTCGCTCCCCCCTAGACAAATCTAGATCACGGCCCTATTGAAGCTCTGAGTCACGGGAGGACGGGTGTTGGGTAAGCCATTAGCACTAGTGGTTTTAGCAATGGGGCTGGGGTCCGCTCCCTGCTTTTCAGCTCCCCTTCAAGATTTACCTAGTGCGGTTCCGTTAAAAATTGAGCGCCAAGCAGCATCAGATCTCGTTTATGGCGGCCAAATTCTCCAGCCAGATCAGGCTCGACAGCTGGTCGCCGTTGGCACCATCAAGTCTTTGGCAAACCTTGATCCTCAAGCAGATTCAATTATTTGGTCTCCGCCGCCCAAAATTCCAACTCAGAGTGATTATTCCCAATTGGAGCTCGAAGAAAATGGCGAGCTCGTCAATTTTATAGCGGTGGACACGGCTCCAAGTGGCCGACTTATATTTATTGCGCAAAAGCAGTTTGCAGATGGACGAGTGCGAGCCTATCGCTTTCTTGTTGATGACAAGGGCCACAATATGTTGGCCCGAAAGACGTTATTAAGAAAACTTGGCTATCAAGTCCCGCCCATGGAACGCATTGCCCACCTTAAGGTTCGCTTTAAAGGGGCATTTAGTAAGCGGGAGTTTGTTCGCAATAATTTGATCAAGCGCGTTTTTAAAGACGCCAAGCGATGGCTCGCCTCCGATCCAGAGACCGACGATGAATTTCTAGAGCTCAAAGACTTGATTGTCCTCGATGGCACTCGTGACTCCTATTATAACCTGGCTCGCGGCAATATATCCACGGGCGTGATCCAGGGACGAAGATTATTTAGTTCTCTGCTCCTACCCTATTCTTTAACTGATGCCCCTGAGAGCATTCCGCTGATGTCTTGGACGGGCGCACAAATCATAAACGAGCAGATTCTCTTTCCCTATGAATATGGGGAATATTTTAAACCCAGCCTTGACGATGCCATTTGGATGGCCCGACGAATTTTAAAACTCAATCGACAGGATTGGGAAGAGGTTGCGACCTCTGCACGAATGCCTATTGAACCACAAATATTATTCCTAGAAAAAATGATCGCTCGGCGAAATTTTCTCCGCGAAGTTTTAAATTTAACAGCCGAGTCCGGTGAAATCTTGGTCGATTATAAGCCTACTTTGGGAGACCGTTTGGTTGAAGGACGGCTAATGGGGGGAAGAGAATGGCCCACCTATGCCCGTCGATTTAAGGGAATCGATCCCGATTCACCCTTAAGCATGAGCGAAGTTTTTGGCCTTATCAAATCCAAGACTCTGAGCAATGTCATCAGCAATGCGGTCTCGGAGTTTAATACGAGATATATGCCAAGGACGGACTTGGGATATAAAATATTTGATCGCCAACTTGATGTGGCCGCAGCCCAATTTGCTGAATTCATCAAGACGGGATCGGTGACAAAAACTCCTTTTGGCGTTTGGAAGACCTCGTTTTTCAATACAGACGTGATCACTTCTCGAGAGGTCATTACGGGCAGCTACCAGGGGTCCGAAAATCAAATTCAATTGGTTGACACGATTGGTCTCGCCGTTGAGGGGGGCAATTTCTACTTAGGCGAAGGTTTGCCCGACAAGATGGTCGCATCGGCTCGGGCTCGTCTGCGCTGGTACATCACCTATTCGCACATGAAACCCATCCGATCTATCAAAGGAAGCCTCAAAGAACCGCTGGCAAATATTCTTGTCCCCTATGCGAAGAGCCAAATTAAAGCCCCTCTAGAAAGTATACTCGCCTTAGAGGCTGGATATCGGGATGGCTCTCTTAAGGGCGAAGAACTTAAAAAATCTCTGGAAACTCAATTTGAAGAATTCGGAAAAGTACTAAATATCGGCGAATCCTATATTATTACGACGTCTCTCATGCCGGGCCTGGATCTTTCTGTGGGCAAAGGGCTGAGTGCCGATGCAAGAGCTTACCTCAAAATGCAAGAGCAACTGGTTGGGGTCTCTCGTCTGTTTATATGGCGAAAGGACGAGGATACAGTCCAAGTTTACGTTGATAATGGCGGATACAACGATTTTGCCTTGAGCGTGGGCGTTAATGCTAAAATTGCCATATTTGATCTTGGAATTCGCTGGCCCGCTGGTGTTGCTCAAACCAAATTTTTTACATTTAACATAAACCGGGATTTAGAAAAAAATCCTGACTTCTTTAATCAGGTGACTGGCGTACTTTCCGCCCTCAGTGGCTGGGACATGTCCCATCTTAACTCCATCCAGACACCCTGGCTTTTCAATCATGATTTTTCGAGTCGGCGAACAAACTTTGATTTCTTGGTATGGAAAAATGCCTGGGACAAAGGGAAAAATGAAAT
>JAPKGD010000347.1 GCA_026648125.1 Bdellovibrionales bacterium
ACCTCATAATATTCATTCGAGCTTCGGCGAGATTCATATTACCGTCCCTGCGGATTCGGCGCTCAATGTTGACCTCAAAACGGGATTTGGATAACCCCGATCTGGTCGCTCGCTCCGCAGTGGTTAATAGCCAGATCAAAACATATACAGAGAGAAGAATTGGAAGGATGGCCAAAAAGCCCCGCAAGAATTTGCTGGTAAAATGCTTAAACATAACTCACCTCAATGAGGAGGTCTTATACCACCACTTCGTCAGGGAGTGGACGCAAATTGTAGGAGTTCGCCATGGTATACCCATAAGCGCCGGCGTCCAATATCGCGAGCCAATCACCCTCCCGCGGTAGAGACAGCTCCTTTTCTCGACCAAAGACATCTGACGACTCACAGATGGGCCCAACGATATCACAACGAACTAATGTTGGCCCTCTGGGCCGAACCGATACAATGCGATGGCTGGCCTGGTAAAGCGAAGGACGAAGCAAATGATTCATTCCTGAATTCAAAATCACGAAGGTTTTGTATGGCGTTTCCTTGACATACTCCACACGCGCGAGAAGAGCCCCTGCCCGCGCCACTAAAAACCGACCTGGCTCAACCAAAACCCGGGCTTCTAATCCAGAGAGGACCTCGCTCACCTGACTTCCATATTCTTTGAGACGAACGAAATCCGAATCATGATTTTCATCTTGATAGTCAATGCCGAGACCACCGCCGAGATCCAAAGTTTGCAGAGCCCAACCTTCTCCCCTTAAATCTTCAAAGATCTTTCTAAGCCACTTTGCTGTTTGAACCATTGGCGAAATATCTAAAATTTGAGAGCCGATATGAGCCGCAAGCCCATGGCATTGCACAAGCCCTATCGCCGTCCGCAAAAGCGAGATCGCTCCAGGAAGGTGGGAAATATCCATGCCGAATTTATTCTCTTTGAGTCCCGTCGTTATATACGGATGGGTGCTCACGCTCACATCAGGATTCAATCGCAAACCAACCCGAGTTTCTTTATTCAAGAATTTAGCCGTTGCAATGACACGCTCAAGTTCAGGCAGGCTCTCCACATTGATCTGGCCAACTCCCACTTCAATTGCCCTTTGAATCTCTGCCTTGGTCTTGCCCACCCCTGAGAAGACAATATCATCTGGTCGTACGCCGACCTCTAGAGCTCTTTCCACTTCGCCAATGGAGACGACATCCGCCCCAATGGCTTCACTCATCATCTCTTTTAATAGGGTGCGATTCGAATTCGCCTTCAGCGCAAAGCGCATATCAATGGGCCGAGAAAAGGCCCCTTTATAGGCCTCAATCCGACTTTTCACATCGTGCTGACTGTAAAGATAGAGGGGCTGTTCCCGGCCACGCAAAAAATCTTCGACGTTTTTATAACCCTGCGAGGTGTTGACTTGAAGACCATTTTTGTCGGGTTTATACACCATCATCTTGACCAGACCCCTTCTTGGCTGTCAATTAGCCTACAGCTGGAGAGAGCCAATGAAAACTTTTATCTTTGGACATACTTCCCTTGGGCGCCCCATTTTAGCTCATCAGTTCGGCAATCTGGGGCCGGAAGTACTGATTCTCGGTGGCGTTCATGGCGACGAAACTGAAGGCGTCACGCTGGCTCTGGGTCTCATTGATCGACTTTCAAAGAGCTTTCCCGCCAAACTTAAGCTTACAATTGCCCCGCACTCAATCTTGACGGCGTACTTGCAAAATCTCGCCTCAATGCCAGGGGTGTTGATCTCAATAGAAACTTACCCACCAAGGATTGGAGCTCACTCGCTGCTAATTCACGCTATCAGCCCGGCCCTTTTGCGGCGAGCGAACCAGAGAATCATGCGCTTATGCGATTTATCGAAACCTCAAATCTCAGCCTGATCATGAGCCTTCACTCCTGGAAGCCCATGCTGAACGTAAACGGAGATTGTCGCCCCGAGGCGAAGTGCCTCGCCCGGTGGCTTAGCTACCCGATTGTTGAAGAGATTGGCTACCCCACTCCAGGCTGTCTTGGCACCTATACGGGGCTTGAGAGAAAGATTCCAACTTTGACATATGAGATCGAACGTGGACTGAGTGATCGTTCGATATTAGAGTTACACGGTCCCGCTCTCATCGAAGCGCTCAAGGTCAGCGAAGAAAGGTTTTCTAGTGGCCAAAATTAAAATTCCCACCAACGTCCGCCGGGTTCACAAGCAAATCGAGGAAATCTGGACAAAGTCGTCCTCGGCAAAGCGATTTAGCTTTACTCAAAGCGACGTGAACGCCATCGAAGAGACCGTGGGTTACCTTGATCGAGGACACCTTAGGGTCGCTGAAATGATCGATGGCGAGTGGAAAGTTCACGAGTGGCTAAAAAAGGCCATCCTGCTTTACTTCCGGGTTCGGGCTGTTGAACCGTTGGAATACTCTGGTTTTACCTTTGTTGACAAAATTCCTATTAAAAAATGGAACGGAGAAGAGGGTGTAAGAGTTGTTCCTCCGGCGGTGGTTCGGTTCGGAGCCCATTTAGCTCCGGGCTGTGTGGCAATGCCTTCTTACGTCAACATTGGAGCCTATGTGGGCGAGGGTTCCATGGTCGACACTTGGGCGACTGTGGGATCGTGCGCTCAGATCGGAAAGCATGTGCACCTCTCTGGAGGAGTAGGAATTGGCGGTGTTCTTGAGCCTCTGCAGGCTCGCCCGGTTATTATTGAGGACCACTGTTTTATTGGTAGCCGATGCGTCATCGTCGAGGGCGTGGTTGTTGAAGAGGGCGCCGTCCTCGGCGCAGGAGTAGTACTTACCTCTTCGACAAAAATTATCGATGTGACTCAGGCGGAACCCTTCGCGATGAGGGGCAAAGTTCCCAGAAACTCCGTGGTTATCCCAGGAATGACAAAAAAGAATTTTCCCGGCGGAAGCTTTGGAGTTCCCTGTGCTCTGATCATCGGCACAAGAAACGCCAGTACGGACCGCAAAACCTCGCTCAATCAGGTCCTCCGCGACTTCTTCTAAAGGTACCTTTATTCGGAGCGGAGGGATTCGGCGGGGTGGAGACGGGCGCTAAAATGCGCGGGAAACCAGGATCCGAGAATCGAGAGTATAAGCGCTGCACCCGTGATAACCAAGAGAAGCCACGGCGAGACATCGGCGGGAATTGTGCGATCGTAGTAAATGACCGGCAAAATACTCAGAGGAATACTATCCACCACCCAACAAATCACTGAGCCT
>JAPKGD010000348.1 GCA_026648125.1 Bdellovibrionales bacterium
TCCCGACTGAAAGCAAGTGCGTATTCAATAAAGAATTTTGAAAGTTCACTCTTGGTTGCTGGCCGCATAGATGGTTTGATTATTGCCTGCATTCACCCGATAATGCATCACCACGGTCATTTTGATGAAGATTGGATTGAGGACCTTCGGGTGATCTCGGCTCAATTTTCTGAGGATGACTTCGCGCTTTTGCTGGAAAAATGTGAAGATCTTGGGGTTTCAAAGTTAGTATATGAAACCCTGTCTCGACTTGCGGACAACAATGAGCAAATTCTTCCACAAACGGTCATTGAGCAACTGCGCTTAGATCAAAGAGGTCAGGATTTATATTCTCACTTTGCGAAGAACTCGAAGAATTGGATAAGCGTTTTTTGCCAAGATTTCTTACAGACCAAGGGAATAAAGAATCAATTTAAATTTTTGCGAGCTCATCTTTTGCCAAGCCGCGACTACATGTTGGCCCGATATGAAGTTGAGAACCCTTCAGCGTATCGGCTAGTAACATTATATTTCGCCCGAATTCTCAAAGGGATTTGGAAAAACCTTAAGTTCTAAAAAATATTGAACCAAAAGAGCCAAGGAAAAAATGAGAGAACGAAATGAATGAGGACGTGCCCCACCTTGCTCCGTAAATTCCATAAGTGAAGTCTCCACGCACTGAAGTAGAATCCAAGATAAAGAAAGCCGTATGATAAGCTTGCGGATATGGCCGCACCTTTTAATCCTAATCGGGGCAGCAAGAAGATAAGAGTCAGGGTGTAAAATCCAGCTGTGATCCATTGAATACCTGTTCGAATGCGATCGTGCTTTGCTGTAAGTAAGGCAAGACCAAGGGGGTTCGCTAAAAATAGAATGGAGACTCCAGGCGCAAATCCCCAGATCATGTCGGTCCATTCTGGATTTTGATGTTTGGTGAGAAAGCTCAGGACGGGATTTAAACCATACATAAACAGCCAGCTCACGACAAGACCGGTGAGAGCGAGCTTGCTAAACATTCTGTGCAGCAATTGTTGTCCTTCAAGCTTTTGCTGAAAGAGTGGGCGCATAAGAATATTTTGCAGTAAGGCCGGGATCATAATGACGGCGGCAAAGATGCTAAAGATATAGCCATAAGAAGTTATGTCTGCCGCCGCGAAGCCAAAGGTCGGCAAGAGCAGCAAGCCAAGACGGCCGTATAGAGTGACGGCCAGTTGCGAAAGCCAGAGCCAGCTACTTGAATGATTCACTAGCTCAGTCAAAGCGGGTTTGAGTGGCCATATGTTAAAAGAAAGAGGGGCTTTGAAGAGAAGCATGAAGAGAAGAATCGCCCAAGTTGCCACCGCAATAGAGGTCCAAAGCCCCTCTGTTCTTACAGAGAGCCACCAGCTCATCGCAACGATAGCCGCCACTCGAAGCAAGCTCTGAACAAATGTCCAGCGCCAATAACGATCGAGGTGATTATGCCACTGCCAAAGAGGTTGAAGAAGGGCAACCGCGGTGACTCCAGTGGCCACAAGTCCAATCGATAATGGAGTAGCTCCTAGACCGTGCCAGAGATCTGAGATCCACCATGCAATCCCCAGCAAAATGAGTGTGCTCAAAGTGAAGATCCCGCCCATCTGGCGGAATTTAACTTCGGAGCCTTCGAATCGTACGAGTCCAATGTTGAGTCCAAACCCAAGAATAATTCCTGCCATACTCTGGAAGTTAGACAAGTAGATGTATTGTCCATAAGACGCACCCTCTCCAAGGCGAATAAGGAGAGTTGCAAAAGCGAAATTTAGCGCCAAGGTGAGGTAATTAAAGGTGAGAACGGAAACGCCGTCTTTAATGAGTTTGTTCACGGTATCTTGAGAGCACCCCATTGACTTGAGTGAAGAACTTAGCCTCGGGAGAGTTTTCGTTAATCCAATTTTCACGATTTATAATAAAAAATCGATTGGCCTCGGGCCGATAATATTTTTCCCAGAGCTGACTGGTCTTTAGAAAGCCTTCGTTTTTAAATGTAGCGAGGATTTGACTGGATTGAGAGAGAGATTCGTTTAAGGCGCGGGGATAATCTTTGTAGGTATAGAATCCAACAAAATGCACAACAAAGGAAATGAGATCAATGATTGGCAATCCATCCATTCGGGTATGATCAAAATCTATAATGCCTAAGCGGCCGTTATTTTGGATAAGGACATTGTTGACGTGAAGATCACCATGTTCCATCCCAACTCCGAGTCCATCAAAATTTGGATTTGGTTTGGCCTCCGAGAGCGTCCAAGAAAGGACCGAAGAAATAAAATCGTCAAGAATCGATCGAGAGGATCGATCGAGAGGAAGAAGTCGCCCCACTGGACCGACCCGGTAGATGTATTCTCCCAGATCGCAATGCTGATTTGGATAAATGAATGAAGCAAGAGGCGTGTTAAGCAGTGCCAGGCGCCCTTGGCTCGCCTTCTTCATGCGGAAAAGGGAGGTTGGTGAGCGCGGAAATTTATAAGCCGACTGGTTTGTCCAGCAGATCAGATTGTCGTTGAGGAGGCGCACGGCCTTGAGGGGTTCAAGCTTTGTTGGCCAGTTGATCTTAACTTGCTGGGAGGGATAGAGATGGAGGCGATCGAGGGCTAAAGCAAGACGAAGTCTGCGCGAAAGCTGCCTTTGATAAATCAGCAACAGTTGTCTGGGGCTTTCGTCTTGAGAGAGAAAAAAGCCAAGGGGAAATGCTCGAAGTGATTGCGGCTTTAAAGTTTCACCTGGAAAAGCCCTTTGGATCTCTAAAAAGAGGTCCGAAGAGGGACTCATTTTCTCTTTTCCGCGAAGAAGAGATGGCGAGGGTGCGGCCCAAGATGGGTTGGAAATTGGCCAAGGTATTGAATGTGGTTGAACCCTTTGCCAGTAAGGTAGTTGCTTATCCACGTCTTTGAATCTGTGCCCATAAAATCCATCTTTTTTGCGAAGGGCTGGTCGATTTCGTCAAACTGACCGACTTCAAAAGCGATCGCATTCGTGCGATTACACAATTGAGTGAAAATTTGATCGGCCCCAGAAAATCCCCAGTCCAGGACCACGCCTGAGGTCGCCACCAGCCCCACCGTCGCCGCAGTCAAGGCGAGCGCCGGCGAGCCGGCCGAGGTGAAGGCCTTCGCCCAGTTCGTCGATCGGCACCTGCTGACGCTCGATCCCGATCCCAGCCAGGGCGCGTTCCGGCTGCGGCAGCGCGAGCGCGTCTTCAGC
>JAPKGD010000349.1 GCA_026648125.1 Bdellovibrionales bacterium
CTCTCAACGTCGGCATCTTTTTCGAGAAGCACGTCGAAGCGGCGCGTGATGCGAACGAGAAAATCAGCGATAACGTCTTCTTTTTTCTGCGCCGGAAGTTTCGCATCAAATGAAAAGCCGAGAGTTCTGACCTTCTTCGGAACAACGATGAAGGCTCTCTCGGCTGATTTCTTACCCTTAACGGGCTTGCCGGATTTTCCTAAATAGAGAATCTTGAAATCTTCAAGACCAAGCTGCTCTGCTATTTCTTCCGCACGAGCCACGGACTTCTTCGTGCTCGCAATCGGAATCTCAATGTCACGAGAGCCTGGAAGTTCAAGAATGAACTTCGCGGCTTTTGCGAGCGAGCGCGTGTCTTTTCCATCCTTCGCTTTGAACCGGACATTGAAGCCGTAATAGCGAGGATTCAGAATTTTCATGATTCTGTCCGTCATAGCTTGTGACTATTCCCCTGAAATGGACGTATCTCAGTATTTCACTAAAAAAGAAAGGGGGCAAGCCATTGAAATCGGCTTGCCCCCAAACAAGACAGGGGAATGTCTCTCACAAGGGATTGAAAATACTATAGCTGAATCGACAGTGATTCTCAATCACGCTAAGCGTCGAGAAAAACACTTGCTGCCCTGCGTAACCATCCGCGAAGAAACTGAGATTGCGAGGAATCATTTGACACGATGCGAGCATAGTGATCCAGAGTTGCCTTAAAATATTCATCCCTCAATTTCGCGGGCTGCATCGAGCGCCATGCGGCAGCTATCGTTTGCTGGCCGATCACACCGTCAGGCGTGAGATTCAAAATTTTTTGAAGTCTCTTCACCGCTCCCGATACACCGGAGTTCACGGCCTGATCGAAAAGCATGGCCCTGATTTCAAACGGAAGCTGATCGGCTTTCAAGGGTTCCCAATAAAACTTGTGGTATATCGCTAAAGCTTGGGCTTCCGTTAAATCTTTCACGTCTTTCGGTAAAGTCGGATCATTTACTGACGTAAGAGTTTTCTGTGTGATACCGAAATTTGTTCTTCCGCCACGATCATTAGGGTTATCGACGAAGCCGCCCTCGTGCTTCAGGGTATGCTTCACTATGTCACTAAAAGTCATTTTCTTTTCCTTCAGTTTTAAGTTTCAATGTGAGCCTTTGGCCTAGCATATCTTCGAGCCTTATCCTTGATTTGCATTCGCAGGTTTTAAGGGGCTTATAGTAGCCGCCCCCGTCAAAACCCTCGTAAATACAAGCCGCCCTACAGGCCGTGTCAATAGGAAATATTAGCTTGACCGCCACCGCGAGGGCGGCATATAAACCCCACCTGTTCCATCCCATAAACCGATTGTATAATTAAAGAATGACAACACAAAGCCTCCTTGGAAAAGTCCTTGAAGCCATATCATTTTTGTCGCGTAGTACCGATCCTAATTGGAGTGTGGACGATGCGGGATTTAACCGTGTGGACGCCGATTGGTTCATGGAAAACCATGTGGGCGATAGAAACCTTGATGCCGTCATGTTTCGGATTAAGAAGTACAAGGGTCAGCTTCAGAGAGCGGGCCTCTGGTTCGAGGAACTGGAAGAAGTCGGACGGCCCGCCAAGAAACGATATGCGTTTGTTTATACGGCTCCCTATTTCTTCTTCGAGTTCTCGGACAAAGACCGTGGAAGCTTCATGCGAGCCGTCTCCCTCATGAAAGATATGCGGGGAAGATTCGACCCACAGGGGCCGCTTTGGAGAGTTCATCAGGATGAGGTGAAGAAGAATCTCACTGGATTGATTGTGCTTGGCTTCGAGGGTCTACGAAACGTACAGGTGAAAGAAGTTGAACCCGAGAAGCGTGAAATCGTGGTGAGCGAAAAAATCCAAGGCTCGCGCTCGCTTTTCTCCCTAAGCTTCCCGTTTGACGCCCGAGTGAAGGACTACATCAAAGACCTTCAAGGGTTCTTCTTTGATGCGGGTGATAAGTCTTGGAACATTTCTCAAGTGCCGGGATCAAACGCGGAGAAAATTGTAAAAGCAATTTCATTTGCTGAAGTTCAGGGCTTCACGGTCGTAAACCGGGCGGAAGGAAAAATGAGAGACGCCATCCGGGGAATGGAGCTTCAAAGAGAGCGAGCTTTAAAAGCCGAGGACGTAAAGAAAAATTATGAAGCCAAAATTGACCTGCCTCCAATGAACCGTAAGCCAAGACCCTATCAGGTAGCCGGAATCAGATTCCTTGATCTCAATGACGGAAACTGCATCCTTGGCGATGACAGGGGCTTGGAAAGACTTTCCAATCGGCGGCATGGGCTATCTGGCGGAAGAAAAGCGTTCTTGTTGTATGCCCCAACTCGGTAAAGAAATCATGGGCCGATGACCTTACGGCGATAGGAGGAGCTACGTTTCAGGTGTTGGATAGTAAGACTTCAAGATTTGAAGACGCTGATTTCCATATCATCAACTATGAGGCGGCGAGAAACAAAACCATGCTCCCGAGGCTGATGAAGGAACTAGACTTCGATACCTTGATTGTGGATGAAGCACACAAGATCAAAGACGGTAGTACGCAGCAAGCAAAAGCCGTTATGCTTCTTAGCTCCAAGGCCAAGTCAAAGCTTTGCTTGACGGGAACGCCTATAGTTAATGCCGTCGTCGATAGCTTCAACGTCCTAAATCTCGTCGCGCCAAACCTGTTTCCATCGTTCCGGCGTTATGCCCTAAAATACAGTGAAATAGAGAAAGTGTGGACGCCACGCGGCTATGTAGATCACTTCTTCGGTGGAAAAAACCTTGATGAGCTGGCTCGTGAAATCGCTCCTGTGTACTTGAGAAGAACTAAAGAAGAGGTATTGACGGAACTTCCCGAAAAGATCATCTCCAATATTTACCTCCAGGGGCACGTCGAGTGGAAGAACCAAAAGACGGAGCTTGCTCAAATCGTCGTAGATAAGGCGACAATCGCGGAAAAGAAAGCTCCTCATACGGTTGAGTTCATTCAAGACATTCTTGAGCAAGACCCTAAGCGTAAGATCGTCGTGTTCTCCGACTATAAGCTGCCACTTCGGATGATGAAAGAAGCGTTAGGAGATAGGGCCGTGCTCTACAATGGCTGGGATTGGGGGCCATGTTGACCACCAGATCGATCATTTTGCCGGTTTTGCGGGCGTGGCGTACCCCGTCGTGGTATTTCACGTCGCCTGTCCAGCCGACGTTGTTGCGGTTGTTGT